>CAYUKO010000028.1:0-31345 GCA_964445375.1 uncultured Roseburia sp. | reverse complement strand
TATAACGCTTGATTTTTCAATCATTCCAGTCTTTTGGAAGGATGGGAAAGTTGAGAAAATTATTAAAGAAATCTCTCAAACCATGCTATTTATAATTGACGTAATATTTACAACTTTGTATAATGAATTTAATATTGACTTTATCATTAACAGCTATTTAAAAATCGCATCTTGTATAAATCTGACAAGTTTACATATAACAGAAAGGCATGGTTATTTCTATGAAAAAAATTAAATTGCTACTCGTAATAGCAATCACATGTTCTGTAGTTGCCATTGCAATAACAATAGGATTTCTTATTTATAATCCCTCTGATAGTTCTACTGCTACAAACCCTCTCGGCGGAAAAGTTGAGCAATTACCGGAACGTTCCGACACTTTTTCCGCAGACGCTATCGTAGCAGGCGAAGACTCTTCTATCGAAAATGGGACAACCTCCTTAACAGAAAAAAATCCTGATTCACAATCAGAAGAAGATGAAACTCAGCTTACCTATACAACTATTTTTGAAGGTAACGGCAATGAAGCATATGAACCATCCGATTTTTCCTGGTTCATGAATGCCGATAACAGCGACGTGATTACCTTAGTATATACCTGCACCAATACAGATTGTGCCGGCTGGGGAATTCTAGGCTGGGGTGCCACTGTTGATAACGAATGGGTAGATGGTCCAACTTTCTGCGCAGATTCAGAATATGCCGCAACAATCTTATATAGTGCCTTTACGGTAGGGGATTTAAAAGATTCCTTAGGCATCCATGCATCGTCAGACGTATCTTATCTTAAACTCGATACATGGAATGGTGGAAAAATCATTTCCTTAAGCATTGGTTCTGAAGAAAGAGAAGTCAAAAATGCAATATATGTACCATTTATAGCACCTCAAACCAATACGCAAGATACTACTTCTGTTCCGACAGGTTTGCATGTTTCTTATCTAACAGAATTCTATGCTGACGGTACCTATGATATTGATATCGCATCCAATTGTCCTACATTTTACCGTTGTTTTAGAAGGTGATGGAAGCTTTGCGGGTTGTATTGGTACAAGTGTCGGAGAAGATTTTTCCTGGCAACAAACTGATTATACGATGGATACCGCAGGTACTACGACTTGGCTCTTTAGCGCAGCTGCTACTGGCGATATCGTACAGATTGGTATATGGGGGATAGGAGGCTCTGCTGTTGGTATTCAGTCCGTTTCCATAGAAGTAACTGGCCTCGGAGAAGCATCCACAGAATACTCCCAAGCCAAACAGCTACTGTATGAACCACAGAATATTGTATTTCGTCCTTCCACATATTGCAGTAACTTTACTCCGGGAGATACGATTACCCTCTCGGCTGTCTTATATTCTGATCAATTATATAATGGTTCCTTATGTGCCAGCAGCCAGAATGGTGGATGGAACCAAAGCGGCAAAATAGAATGTGAAAACGGAAGCTCTACCTGGACACTTACGGTATCAAATGCTGCTGATTACGCAGAATTGCAGATTTGGTGGATGTCCGGTTCTAAGCTTGCCGTAAAATCAATTTCTGTCTCTGTAGTTGCCAAAGGAAATAACAATTCCAATAGCAGCGGTGGATCCTCAAATCCTTCTACCAGCAGAAGCAGTTCATCATCCAAGAGCAATCATTCATCCGACGATGATGCGAATCCTGATCCTAACGGTATTGTTTTCACCGGTAGCTTTTCTATAGATAATTGAAATAGCGACCTAACGATTGCTGCCAGTAAATTCCGTAATTTTAAATTTGATGGAACTGAAAAATTAGTCATAACCTATACATCAAAAGATACTTCTAACTCCATCAGTAAATTTAAGCTTGCTACAACGACAAATTTTACGGTATTAGAAGAAGCAACGGATGTACCTTCTACATCTATTGCCACAACCAAGGAACTGATATTAACCGATGCATTCCGTACCATTGCAACGAATGGTTTACGTATTCAGGGCGCTAATCTCGTCATCTCTGAAGTAAAGGTATGCGAGGCAACAATAGAAAAAGAACCAGAAACAGAAACAAAGAGCACCAGTATCTACTCCGGTAGTATAGAATCCGGAAACTATAAAACGAATCTCGAAATTGCGTCAAGCAACTTTGCTGACTTAAAATTCGATGGAACTGAGAAGGTAATCATTACATATCATTCAACAGATACCAGCTTATGGGGAACCCAATTTAAATTAGCTACCGTTAGTGAATATACCGTCTTAGAAGATTGTACCGATGCATCCTTAACATCTTCTCCAAGTACAAAAACCATCGTATTAACAGACGCTTTTAAAACTATCGCAACAAATGGATTTATGATACAGGGATATAACTGGACGATTACCGATGTATCTGTCACTACGCCGGTAACGGATGAGGACGAAGGTGATCATGATGGTGACCAAGACGAGGATGATAGTAATGACGAAGACACCATCATACACTCCTTTATCAAAAATGGAGAGGACGATACAGAAGTCAAAAAAATCTCAATTACCATTGCAGATTACTGTAGCAGCTTCCAAACAGGTAATAGCATAGAAGTAACCTCTGTTCTATCCTCCGATGAATATTTTAATGGTGCAATTGGTACAAAAGCATCTGATACATGGCAAGCACCACAACAGACTGGCAATTCCGGACAAAATACATGGACAATTGAGTTTTCTAATGTTACCTCCGACACATTAGAAATACAAATCTGGTATATGGATGGAACCTATGTTGATTTAGAAACACTGACGATAACGAAAAAAGATACTGATTCCACCACTTCTGAAAATCAGGTAACGGATAATGATAACGTGACGCAGGAAGAATCTGATGAAGCTGATACAGAACAGGAAACCAACATAGCAAACCTGGATGCCACGAAAAAAGAAGATGACTCAGACAATGAGAATGATCCGGACAATGAGGATGACTCAGACAATGAAGATGATTCAGACAACGAGGATAACTCTGACAATGAAGATGACTCAGACAACGAGGATGACTTAGACAATGAAGACGATTCAGACAACGAAGATGACTCAAACAACGAGGATGACTTAGACAATGAGGATAACTCTGACAATGAAGATGATTCAGACAATGAGGATAACTCTGAAACAGACGATAACACAACCAACAAAAGCACCGATGATATAACCGAAACAACCTAGTTTTAAAAAGTGATTGCCCAGCGGCAACTATCAAAGAGAGCAAAAATCCGTGACTAACATGATTTCTGCTCTCTTTCTTTATTATTTATCTTTATTAATTATCTTTATTACTTTTCTTCATTGCTTATCTTCCATATTTATTCTTTACGAAAAGCTGTACCTCGTATGGTTTTAGATAATCCTTTCTATCACCTTCCAGAATCGTATATTTATCATTTAACTTATATACCTTTTCTTCATTGGTATGATTAATGACAAAGAGCCAGATCTGGCCATCATTTTCTCTTGTCATCATCTCAACGCCCTCTGCTGCCGTTCCAAGTCTCTTAAGCTCACAGCTGTCTACTACCTGCTCCATAAAATCTGCCATCAGCTCTTCCGAAGGCTCTGTTCCCACATACCAAACCTTGCCTGCTTCATAGGTATTCTCCGTAATTGCCGGAACTTCCCTATAAAAGCTCGTTGTATATTCCGCAATTGCCTTTGCTCCGGTAAGTGTAATAATATCTGCCCATTTCTCGGTCTTATATTCCTTCTTACCAAAGAGAATACTGCAATCCTTTTCAAATAAACAATCATACTCTGGTATCTCAATACCGCAGATATCACCTAATCTTCCCGGAAGTTCCCGCTCGGTCATACAGAGATTATTGGCATCCTTAACACCCGTACGCATCGTTAGAATCAAGTGACCGCCATTTGCCACATAATCAATATAATGCTGTTCTAACTCTGGTGTCATCAGATATTGTAAAGGAGCAACGACTAGCTTATACTTGGATAAATCATCCGTATCTTGCACAAAATCTACCGGAATCTTCTTATCAAAAAATGCCTTATAATATTTATGAAGCTGACCTACATACCACAAATCCGGGTGATTTGGCTGAATCTGAAATGCATAATTCTGCCTAAAAGAATGCACAATAGCAACCTCTGGGCGTGGCATACTGCCTTCAAATTCTTCCATATAAGGCGAAAACTTCTGGATAAGCGCTTTGGCTTCTCCATAGGTTCTTCCCGGTTTCCCGCTATGTCCCAAGATTCCATGCCAGAACTGCTCTGTACCAAACGCACAGGTTCTCCAACGGAAAAAGACAACCGTATCTGCACCGTGTGCAACAGACTGCATTGCCCACGCTGTCATCTGTCCCGGATCTACGGCACGTCCCATGGTTCCCCAACCGGCAATGTTAGACTGCTGTTCCATCATCCAGAAAGGCTGTTTCTTATAGCTTCGAACCACATCATGGGAAGCTGCAATCTCTGCATCCGGTTGATGTGGCTGCTTCTGCCAGTTTCCAGCCGGATAAATATCATTGGATACAAAATCTAACTGCTCACCTAAATCATAATAGTTTACTTTATCATCAAAACACATATAATTATGTGTAACAAAATGCTTTGGACAATACTCTCTGATGATATCTGCCTGCCATTTTGTAAAATCAACAATCAAATCAGAACAGAAGCACTTCCAATCAAGCATTGCGGATGGATTCTCACCCACTGCTGTAATAAGCGGAGTTCCAATCTGGGAAAAACGATTATAACCCTGACTCCAAAAAGCCGTTCCCCAAGCTTCATTCAACGCTTCTATATTACCATATTTCTTTTGCAGCCATTCCTGATATTTTGCCTTACAGGAATCGCACATGCACAAATCTCCGTGTGAATTACCAAGTTCATTATCAATCTGCCAGCCAATCACACCCGGATTGTCTGCAAATCTCTTTGCAAAAGCTGTTACAAATCTTCTTATATGCTCACGATACGCCGGATTCGACTGGCAATCATGATGTCTTCCACCAAAATGTCTTGTTCTTCCTTCTCTGTCCACTGGCAGTATCTCCGGATTCTCTTCGATAATCCATGCAGGTGGCGCTGCTGTCGGTGTGCCAAGCACGGTCTTAATTCCATAACTATCTAATAAAGCAATTGCCTCTTCCAGCCATTCAAAATGGAACTCTCCCTTTTTCGGCTCCATCTTGAACCATGAGAATTCCGCCATTCTCACTACCTGTACCCCCATTTCCTGCATTAACTTCGCATCGACTTCCCAACGCTCTCTTGGCCAATGCTCCGGATAATAATCAACCCCAAAATGAATTCCCATTTTATACCTCCCGCTTTTCTACACCTGATGCTATAACTGCTTGAAAGCAGTTGCCTTATTATTATTGTATTTCAATTTACAACCATTTGTAAAGCATACAATCGCTCTACTTTTTTGCAATAACATACTTTAAATCAAACTCGAAGCGATGCTTTTTCAACAAAATGAGCGACCGCTATATCCTTCTTTTCCTGATACAACGGTCGCTCTAATGAAATTCGTTATCCAATTTTTTCTCTTTCCTCGATGATTTATCGATATTTTTCAATATTCTTTTTTCTTTGTTCCTTATTCAATTTTTTATATTTTTCTATCTGTGGTATTGTTCAATATGAATTACCTGCCCGTTACCTTAATTCTTTTACCTGAATCTGACTTCCTATTGTATTCTATTCTCATATCCTACTTCAATTGGTCTATATTCTGTATTTTCTCTTTTCATATTTATTTAAGGTCTTTTTCGTGGAGTTACTAGGTATTACCACTTTCATATTGAAAAACTGATTTCTATGGTCCCAATGGATTTTACCTCCTTTTCTCAGGATACCAGTCCTGTCATTTTTCATAAGAAACTTTGATTTTTTCTTTTGTACTTTGTTACTTTTCTCTTTTGTTTCTATGTTTGTATCATAACACTTTTATTTATTTTTGACAATACTTTTTCTGAATATTTTCTTCATTTTATGAATACTGTCATATTGCACACATTCTTTCAGTCATTTTGCATAGTATATTCAGAATATTCTGCTTTTTACCAAAAGGAAACTTTGATATTCCTCTAATACATGTTATGATAAACAAAGAATGTACGCATAAATGGTGATTTCAAAGGAAATTCCTATCACAGAACAAAGAATTTGATTGCGCCGCTAAATCGTTGCACTTATAGCATTTTCCACTGCTTTAGCGCGCATACGATAACTTAGGAGGTATTTAGATGACAGCAGAGCAACTATTACAAGAAGCGAAAAGCTACGAAGCACAATTGGCCGAAACAAGGCACTACCTTCACACCCACCCGGAAACAGGTTTTGACCTGATTGAAACAAAAGCTTATGTAAAAGAAAAGCTTATCGACCTGGGCTACGAGCCTCAGGAGTGTGGCAAGGCTGGTCTTATCGCACTTGCAGGTGGCACCAAACCAGGCAAAGTATTCTTACTTCGTGCCGACATGGACGCACTTCCAATCAAAGAAGAAGCAGATGTGGACTTTGCTTCCACCAATGGCAGAATGCATGCCTGTGGCCACGATATGCATACCACTATGTTACTTGGTGCTGCAAAGCTTCTTAAAGAGCATGAAGATGAAATCGAGGGTACGATTAAGTTAATGTTCCAACCTGCTGAAGAAATCTTTGAAGGCTCCCACGATATGATACAAAATGGACTTTTAAAAAATCCGGACGTTGATGCCGCATTAATGATTCATGTTATGGCCGGCGTTCCTATTCCAGAAGGAACCATCATTGCCTGTGATGGTGGTGTCAGTGCTCCTGCCGCAGATTATTTTACCATTCGAATTCAGGGAAAAGGCTGCCATGGGTCTATGCCAAATACTGGTGTTGACCCGATTACGGTTGCCGCACACATCATTACCGGATTGCAGGAGATTCAGACAAGAGAATTATCCATTGTCGATGAAGCCGTTCTGACCATTGGCACCATTCATGGTGGACATGCAGCTAACGCAATTCCCGATACGGTAGAACTTGGTGGTACGATTCGTACCTATGACGAAGAAGTCCGAACGTTTTTAAAACAGCGAATGACCGAAGTCGCAACAGGAATTGCATCTTCTTTTCGTGCTGCCGCAGATGTCACCTTTGGAAGCGGATGTCCAACCCTGCAGAATGACAATGATCTTGCTGTCTGTTCCTTACAATATGTACGAGAGCTCCTCGGACCGGCAAAAGCATTCTCAACAGGTCAGTTAAATTCCATGTCCGGTGGTGGAAAAACTTCCAAAAGCTCCGGCTCCGAAGATTTTGCCTATGTCAGTCACGAAGTTCCTTCGATTATGTTTGCCTATGCAGCTGGAGAACCAGATAAGGGCTACCAATATCCACAGCATCATCCAAAAGTAAAATTTGATGACGCAGTACTCGCAAATGGAAGTGCTGTCTATGCTTACACTGCAATGCGCTGGTTGCAAGAGCATAAATAAGAATGAAAAACCTCTGCTTTTGCAGAGGTTTTTGTTACTAAGAAATATTTTTGTTAACATTATCTGTTTTATTGAAGTGTTATAGTGTGACTGATTAAAAAGCTTCCATCTGCCAGTTCCTCACCAACTATCGTTGCTTTTGCACCACTTAAGTGCTTCTCCACCAATATTCGGTTCATATAAGCACTCTCATAATTTCCTTTCTCATATCCCTTCATAATTTCTTTCCATAGCTTAACATCATATACAACATTCTGGAAAGTCACCGTTTTCGCATTCGTTTCTACCAAATGTTTACTACAATCTGCATAATAATCTTCTATTGTCTTGATTAAATCATTATATTCAAATCCGACCTGTTCCAACGTACGAACTACAACAACGGTTTCTTCTGTAGAAACGTCCTCTTCCTTCGTTGACTCCTTAATTGGCTCCTTTGTTGGTTCTTTACTCTCTTCTGGTTCTTCCTCTTCCACCTCAACCTCAAGCAGTCGATACAAAGTTCCATTACATGGTGGAAGATTTACAGACAAGCCTCTTCTTATGTGGTCCTTCGCATAGTCATCATCTGAACCATTAAAATAAAGATAATTATTCGGGTTTGTGTCCGCCCATGTGGTATCTACATTATAATAGTCATTCCCTAACTTAATGATATTCCATGCATGATTCTCACCTGCAAAGCCAGTGCAGTAATAACATGGAATTCCAAGCTTCTGCATCAGATACTGATAAGCCCTTGCATAGCCTGCACATACGGTTTTGCCACCAACCAAAGCACTATAAGCACTTTGATTCATAGAGGCAGCTTTACTATAGCTTACTCTGGAGATTAGTCTGTCATGAACATAAAGTTCTTTCTCATAATCATTTTCCAGTTCGTCTGCTCCCATCAGAATATTTTCTGCTGATTCTTCAAACAACTGCTTGGCTTCGTCTATCCGATCTGCTGTCTTATTGAAAGATAAGGTAATGGCCGCTACCTGCCCTGTTGGTGCATACTGATATTCGTATGCTGTATTTACCCAGAATAACTCCGGATGGTCATTCACAACCGCTATAAAGGCATTCTCTAACAGCTTTGCAGAAATTGCTTCGATTGGTGCAAATTCCTTAATCAGCGAATTGGCATTGGCATAAATCTGGCGATACATCGCCTTCCCTGTTGTATCCAACATATAATAATAAGGATACATCTGGGAATCAAAATCAAGTCCTTTTCCGGCATTACCAACACCAAGCTCAGTAAAAGCATCCCTAGCCTCTTCCTCGGTAATCTCCGCACCATCAGCTTCTATATCTTCCAAACCACTTTTATCCTTTGCCCAATCTGGAAGAATAAGCTGTGCTTCCGCAGGTGCCGTATATTCTTTGGCAGCAATCGGCATGACTACCGTACCCTCCGATGCGGTTGCTGCATCAAAGGTATCAAGCTGATCCTTTGGACTTATACTTTCTACCAGAGTCGTTGTTTCCTCTGTGATTTGCTGTTCGCTTTCCTTGGCATTTGCCTCCAAAGTCTCTCCTAAATTTTCCGCTAATTCCGGTTTAAAGTGGCAAAGCAAAATAAAAAGAAGTACAAGCGCAAGCAAGCCACCAATACCGTATAGCAGTTTTTCTACTATCCGCATAATTGGTCCTCCTTTGATTCTTATACTCCCCTGAAAAATGTACACAGGATACATACTATTATAAATCAAATTCATATAACGCATCCATGCACCTATACAGCATCTCCTTATGCTGTAAATAGATAACTATTCTATCATTTATATCGTACTTTTTTAGCTTTTCTGAATAGTTAAAATTGTCTAAATATTTGCAAAATTATCTGCAATCAATATTATTATATTCTATCTTTATCATCCTGTCAAACATCTGAATAAATCAGATATTTTCGAAATTTCAAGCGAAAATACTATATTTTAATTGTCAGTTTATAACATTTGTTGTATGATTAATTTATACGGCGTTTGCTTTAAAAGTGTCTTTTTTAAGTACAAAATATCAAATATCACTTGAAAGGAATGATTTATCTATGAAGCACTTAAAAACAATATGTTTCCTCTTTGCTTTCTCTTTTATTCTTAGTGGATGTGGTGAGAAGAAAGAAGAAGCTTCTGTCTACTATCTTAATTTTAAGCCGGAAGCAGCTAAAACCTGGGAGGCGATTGCTGAAGCGTATACTGCCGAAACAGGTGTTGAAGTAAAAGTTCTGACTGCTGCCAGTGGTAATTACGAACAAACTCTTAAGGCCGAAATTGCTAAAAGAGATGCCCCTACCTTATTCCAGATTAATGGTCCAGTGGGCTATACCAACTGGAAATATTATTGCATGGATTTAAGTAATACCAATTTATATTCCTGGCTTCTTGATAAAAGCCTTGCCGTACAGGATGAAGAAGGAGTATATGGTATTCCTTATGTAGTTGAAGGCTATGGCATTATCTATAATAATGCCATTATGGAGAAGTATTTCTCGCTCTCTTCCAGATCGACCTCTTATTCCAGCATGGAAGAAATCAACAATTTTAATAAACTCAAAGCCGTGGTTGAGGATATGACAAAACATAAGAACGAACTTGGCATCGAAGGTGTTTTTGCATCTACTTCCTTTAGCTCTGGTGAAGACTGGCGCTGGCAAACTCATCTTGCCAATCTCCCAATTTATTATGAATTCAATGACAAAGAAATCTCTGACTGCGAAACGATAGATTTTACTTATTCCGATAACTTTAAAAATATTTTTGATTTATATCTCAATAATTCCTGTACACCAAGAACTGCTCTTGCTTCTAAGACGGTAAATGATTCCATGGCAGAATTTGCTCTTGGAAAGGTTGCTATGGTACAAAACGGTAACTGGGCATGGGGTCAGGTAGCCTCCACAGAGGGGAATGTTGTCAAAGAAGAAGATATTCGTTTTCTTCCTATTTACACAGGTATGAGTGGTGAAGAGAATCAGGGACTTTGTACTGGTACAGAAAATTTCATTTGTGTAAATTCTATGGCAAGTGAAGAAGACCAGCAAGCTTCTATCGACTTTATTGAATGGGTCTACAGCTCTGATATTGGTAAGGACTATGTAACCAATTCACTTGGTTTTATTTCTCCATTTAATACCTTTTCCGATGAAGAAAGTCCTTCCGATCCTCTTGCTAAGGAAGTTCTTGCATATATGGGAAATCAAAATCTGACTTCCGTCAGCTGGAACTTTACCGCATTCCCAAATCAGCAGTTTAAAGATGATTTCGGAACTACTCTACTTGAGTATACAAAAGGTGAAATAGACTGGGATACCGTAACAGAAAGAGTCCGTGACACATGGGCTGAACAAAAGGCTGCACAATAAGGAGGAAATATAGAATGAAAGGAATTTCAATTCGACAGAAAATATCCATTTTAATGACTGCCACCTCTATTATTCTTCTTGTGGCAATCCTGACTGTAAGCTATAGCGTTAACAAAGATAATATTATTAGCCTCTGTGAAAGTTATTTATATGATACCTGTATTTCTGCTTCTGATACTCTATATGAAAGCTTCTATGGAGACAGTGAGCGAAATGACATGAGCGTACGACTAGAATACATCTTAAATAATGTTGGTATTGATACTATGGAATCCAGCCGTGGCTATTTAGTAGATACGAATGGTACTTATCTTTACCATGAGGATTCCGACCTCATTGGAACACAATTAACAGACAACCCTGTTGTAGAAGAGGTCTTAACTACCTTAAGAGAAGAAGGACATATTACAACTGCAGATGTAAGAACATGTAAAATCAATGGCAAAGAGGTTTATGTTGCTTTCATGTGTACTGTAAATGACTGGGTCATTTTCGTTCAGGCTGATGCTTCTGATGTCATGAAATCGGTAAATACCATTAATACCGTTTGTATTGTTGTTGGAGCAATCCTTCTGTTTGTTGCACTGGCTGTTGGATATATCATGACAACCATTATCACAAAACCTATTTCGAGCCTGACTGCGGTCATTAATGATATTTCTGAGTTAAATATGAACAGTTCACATGAATTTCCAAAGAGCAATGATGAAATTGGGAAAATGGGAAATGCTGTACAGCACATGCAGCAGCAACTTTCCGGCATTGTCTCCGAGTTAAATGATATTGCTGAAATTCTAGTAAACGACTCCAGTATGCTGTATACCATTTCCGAAAAGGTAAACGAAGCCTCTACGGAAAACTCTGCAACCAATGAAGAACTTGCAGCAAGCATGGAAGAAACCTCTGCTTCTACAGAAACTGTAAATGAAAGCATTCAGAATATGAATGGCAATGCAGCAACGGTTGCAGATAAGATTGAAAGTGGTACTGTCCTTACAAGCGAAGTCATGGGCAAAACTACTTCTATCTACGAAAAAACGAAAACCGCAAGCGACGAAACGATTCGTGTATATGATACGATTCGAAAAACCTCTGATGAGGCTATCACCAATGCTAAAGAGGTTGAGAAGATTAACGAGCTTGTTAACGCGATTCAGGACATTGCAGAGCAGACCAACCTGTTATCCTTAAATGCTTCTATTGAAGCTGCAAGAGCTGGTGAACAGGGAAAAGGCTTTGCTGTTGTTGCAAGTGAAATCTCCAAACTGGCTGCGCAGTCAACCCAAACAGGTGCCGATATTCTTACGATTGTAAATCACGTTAACCAGTCCGTCGAAACATTAACCAAATGTCTGGTAGGTGCCCTCGATTTCCTTGAAAATAAGGTCATGAATGATTACTCTGACTTTATGGCATCCAGTGAAGAATACAGCAATGCAACCAAGACCATTGAAGACTTCATGACACTTGCCAATAACCAGGTTATTGAATTAAAACGTGGTATTATGGACATTTCCAATGTCATGGAAGGTATTAGCAATAATGTCAGTGAATGCTCAATAGGCATTAACGATATTGCAGCAAAAACCACAAACGTCGTTAATCTTACAACGGAAACCTATAAACGTACAACAAACTGTCGAGATTCTGCTGAGAAATTACGTACGATTACATCAAGATTTAAATTATAAACACATTTCATATCAAAAAGTAATTCTAAAGGAGTGATAATTATGAGCAATGAAAAAACAATCTCAAATAGCGGTTTAATGAAGTACAGTGATGAAAATACTCGTCGAATCAAAGTAAATCAAACAGCATTAATTAGTAGTACTATCATAGAAGTATTATTAATTTTTGCACTGTTTGTTCAAACATTTGCCATTGAAACAAGTTATGGAAAACTAGGATTAATTCCTGCAGCCATATTACTACTCGGATTATTGGTTAGTTGGATTACATACAAAAGAGATAATTCTAGTGAAAAGCTAAAATATCTTATGTTAATCAGCTTTGCAATTGGATGGACATATATTATGATAACAGGTGAAAATGTCATGGTTACATTTTATATTTATCCAATGCTAATCTCGACTATTTTATATCATGACAAAAAATATGAGAACATCATGTTTTACATATTAATGGGAGTAAGTATTATACGTACTCTTATATGGATTTTCAACGGTTATATGTTTGGCGGCAGTAATATTGCATTCATTAGCATGGTTATCAATTTTGAATTAGTAATTGTAGTTCATATTATCTCAAAACTTTCACAAAGGTTTACAAATGATATGATGCAATCTGTAATCAATGAACAACAAGTTCAAAACAAAATGGTACAGGATATTCTCCGTATCTCAGATTCTGTAAAAGAAGAAGTAACAAGTACTGCTGACTTAATCGATAGCTTACATGAATCATCTAATCTTGTTTATAGTTCCATCAAAGATATTTCTGTTCAGACACAAGAAACTGTTTCTAGTACACAGAAACAACGTGAAATGACCGAAATGATTAATAGTGCTATTAACGAAACCGTAGAAAATGCCAAGGTCATGGTTGCAACAGCAAATGATTCTGCGAAAATGATGAAAGAAAGTATGAACTCCATTAAAGACATCCGCGAAAATGCTGAGCAAATAGGAGAAACCAACTCTCATGTGGCTGAAACTATGGAAGAACTTCAAAAGAAATCAAATGAAGTTCAGCAGATTACAGAAGTTATTTTTTCTATTTCAAATCAAACCAATTTATTGGCATTAAATGCATCCATTGAAAGTGCTCGTGCCGGAGAAGCTGGTAGGGGATTTGGTGTTGTTGCAAACCAGATTAGAACTTTATCCGAAGAAACAAAACAGGCAACAGAACAGATTGCAGGAATTATACAAGAATTGAATCAGCATGCTCAAGATGCTACAAATATTGTATCAACTTCCATTGAAGCTATGAACAAACAAAATAACATGGTTGAAGCTGTTGCTGATAATTTTGGAACAATCGGTGATAATATTTCCGTATTGACACAACGTATTGAAGATATTAATTCCAAAATTCATCATCTTCTGAAATCCAACAATAATATTATTGAGAATATACATCTGCTCTCTGCATCAAGCGAACAAATATCAACAAATGCAAAGGATGTAGAAATGCACAGTTCTAATAATCAGATGGAGGCAGAAGAAGCAAAACAGCTATTAAGCAAAATCAGAAAACTTGTAGCAGAATTAACAAAATATAAAAATATAACACAATAACGTTATTGTAAAACTAACACTACTTAACAATTTCCTAAAATGATTTAAAGCCAGTGCATATATCAAAAACGCACTGGCTTATTTTTGTCTATAAATTATATTTTTTATATG
Source organism: uncultured Roseburia sp. (assembly GCA_964445375.1). GTDB lineage: Bacteria > Bacillota > Clostridia > Lachnospirales > Lachnospiraceae > COE1. The sequence goes on along the minus strand of CAYUKO010000028.1, from coordinate 17,168 downwards.
CTTTCATTGCCTTTGTAAACCTTAAGGTTTTTTCCCGGACTAATACAGCTGCACCTAATGGATAATAATCCGGCAGTAAATCCTTTCCAACCTCAGGTTCCCAATAATAGACTCCCTTTCCCATATCATCCGGTACATTCTTTACTGCTTCAATGGTGTCACACAGAAGGTCATAGGTTTCCTTCTCTTCGTTTTCAGGACCACCAACCTCTACAATCATGACCGGCTTGTGATGCTTTTTCGCAAACTTTGTCAGATTCTTCTGCAAATCCTGCGTTACCGCTGATTCTCCCCTCATCATCTTATACCAATATGGATAATGAGAAAAGCCTATGATATCCGTCTTTCCACCATAAGAGAAGAACGTATCAAGAAAAGGCGCAACCCAGTCTGCATTATCGATTCCTGCAAGATGAGTAATAACCTGACAACTCGGACAGCATTCCTTGACTGCCTCATAGCCTGCATTTAAAAAAGATACCATTACCTCTGGCGCTTCTTTGCTGCCATTAGGAAGAAGTAAGCCCGGATTAATCTCATTACCAACCTGTACCCATTCAGGGTAAATATCATTTTGTGTCAATAAACTCAATACCTCTTTCGTATGCTCATAAACACACTTTTTCAAGCCCTCGTTATCTTCCTTTTTCCAAGCCTCTGGAATATCCTGAAACTGAGGATCTGCAAAATGGTCACTATAATGAAAATCGATCATCAGCGTTAGTCCCTTAGCCTTGACACGCTTAGACATTTCTAATACGCCCTGCGCATCACAAAAGCCAAGCATACAAGTCTCATCCTCACGCTTTTTCCAATATGCCTCCTTTGGTGGATTTACGAAAACTCGAAGTCTAACCGAGTCAGCTCCCATATCCACCAATGCGTCAATCGGGTCTATTTTCCGGTTATTTTCATCTACCCAGGATACCCCTTCTGCCTCTAACTGACTAACCCAGCCAAGATCAACGCCAAATGCTATATGTTTACTCATATATTTCCTCCTATTACTCCACAGAAATCTCATACTCTGAAGATATTAATTTTTTATCCTTGTCCTGAACCGAAAGCTTTATTGTCCCTGCTGTTTTTCCTACCTGTACAATGATAAGCATCATTCCATGAAAGGTACTTCGTGTTGTATCCTTCCATAGCTCATGACAATCCGGGCGACCATTATCAATACCAAGAATCCTGCCATCTCCTTCTAAAGAGATTTCCAAGTCACAATTTGCTGTCGGCACCATTCTATTCTTTCTGTCTAAGATACGTACTTCTAGCTGTGCAATTCCCCTTCCGTCTGCCTTAAGCGTAGTGACATCTGAGGTTATCTCAATGGCAGACGGTACATCCGTTGTTTCTACTACGAAGCGACACGCCTCTCTTCCATCATGATAACCTATAACCTCTAGCTTACCCGGTACATAAGGTACATCCCAGCTTAAGAACAAATCATCTGTATTAGCAGGCCGTTTTATCTTCTCAAAATGACCATAAATTTCAGTCATTCCATAACAGGGAAATCCCTTTGATTTCATGCCGTAAGACTTTCCATTTACAAAAAGCTCTGCATCCTCACAAGTCGTATAACAGATAACAGGAATTACAGTTCCTTCCTCAATCGATAGATTCCAATGCGGACATAAATACGCAAAATGCTCTTTCTGATTCCATATACTCTTATAAAAATAGAAAGCATCCTTCTCAAATCCGCAGGTATCCAGACAACCACATGTAGCGGAACGATTGGGCCAGTGTGATTCACCTAGGTAATCAATACCTGTCCACATATAATCACCAGCCACAAAATCATGAGTCATTGTATAGCGCAGCAGCTTTCCTACTGCCACCGGTGCAGAATAATAAGGCTTACGCCAAAAATCCTTCCTGTCATGCTCAAAAACATATTCACTGCGGACATACCCTGCGGATGGATTCTCTGACCCAATCACACAACGATGTGGATACTTCTCATGATCCTCATCATAAAAGCCCTCAGCACGTTTTCTCCATCTTCCTACATAATTGTAACCCACTACATCAAGCTCTTCTAAGAATTCCTGTCGAGCCGCATTTGGTTCTGCAACAATTTGGTCATTTGCCTGTGTTATGTAACGTGACGGATCTATAAAATGACAGATTTCTTTCAATTTCTTTGCTACAATTTCGCCTCCTGCAATGGTTTGCTCAGGCACTTCATTTCCAATACTCCATAGTATAATAGAAGGATGATTGCGGTCACGATACAACATTGTTTTCATATCCCATTCATGACATTCCTTAAAATATACAGAATAACCATGACTTTCATGCGTATTCGTACCCGTTTCCTTTGCTTTCATATGCTCCCATTCGTCAAATGCCTCATCCATAACAAGGAAGCCCATTTCATCACATAAGTCAAGCAAAGCCTCATCAGGTGGATTATGAGCACAGCGAATGGAATTAACACCCATGCTCTTCAACTTTTTTAAACGACGCTTCCAGATTTCCTTTGGTACAGCTGCACCAACACAGCCTCCATCGTGATGCAGACATACACCATTTAGCTTCACCTGACTACCATTTAACGTAAAACCCTTTTGGTTGTCAAAGGCTATTCTTCGCAAGCCAATCGTTTCTTCTCTTGTTTCCAAACAAAAATCTCCTAAGAAAAGAGAAATATTAAGTGTATAGAGTACTGGCTTCTCTATATTCCACAATGTAGGGTTGTCCACATAAATTTCTGTTTTTACGGTATTTGTCCACAACGTCGGCTCTTCTTTTGTGTCTTTCCCATCCATGATAAAAGATTCATAATCTCCCTTATACCATCCAGCCACTATCTCTTTCTCAATCCGTCCTACTTCTTCACCATTAGGACTTGTCAATATGTATCGGATTCTTAAAGGTTGTTCTTTTACTGTTTCCTCCTCATGAATCGTTGTTGTAATCTGAAGCTTTGCTGAATTTTCTTCTAATTCTGTTATGTAATAAGTTCCGTACCTTGCAATATGAAGTGTATTTCTCGTTTCCAGCCAGACATCACGAGTAATTCCTGAACCGGAATACCATCTGGAACCTGGCTGCTTGGAATTATCCACCACCACTAATAATTCATTATCGCCTTTAGTTACAACATCCGTAATATCAATTTCAAAAGGCGTATATCCATAGACGTGTCCTCCTACAAAGGCTCCATTTACATACACAGAGCAATTCATATATACACCTTCAAAGTATAGAAGTACACGCTCTTTGTCATCACTCTTTACCATAAAAGAACGACGATACCATCCAATTCCAGCTTTTGCGTAGCCTCCCGAACCACTTGTGTCTGCTCTCTCATCAAATGAATAATCCGTACTCCAATCGTGAGGAAGCTGCACTGGTCTCCATTCATAGGTATCTAGCACAGCAAAATCCGGCTTATTATCTTTAGCCAGATGAAATTTCCAATGCTCAAATAATTGTAACTTCATAGCTATTTCTCCTTACGAAATCCACTCGTTGATTTACGAACCAATATTTCATAATCCATTTTTGTTTTAAATTGATATTCCTTTCCAGTCAGATAGTGAATCATCTGCTTACAAATCGTATTTCCGACACGCTTTGCCGATACATTTACTGTTGTAATAGAAGGCGTAAAACAATTCAAATTGGCACTATTATATAGCGATGCAACCGCAATATCCTTTGGAATCCGATACCCTCCTGCCTGTAGATTGGACATAATTCTTGTACAAATAACATCATCACCACAAATAATACACTCTACTCTTTTCTAATGCTGTATAATTACCATTTTCATCCATGCTGTAGTGCTCGCCTTCAATTCCAAGACATATTAATGTATTCAGATATGTATCACACTTGATTAAATCAAGTACCATAGCAGCACGTTCTGGATTTGCAGAACCTGCGGCAATTGCCATGTCATTGTTAGAGTATGCTTCAGCACCTACTAAATGTCCATCGGTAAGGTCATAAGCCATACACTGAACACCCTCTGTCTGCTCTGCCTGTTCCATATAAGTAAATACGGAAGCATTCCATGCAATAGAAGCGCCCTGTAAGTTACCAAATGCATCATCATCGGTTACTGTGTTTGTGAGTGCGCCACGGCTCCAGCAGCCTGCATCTGCCATTTCCTTCATATCCTTTGCATAGGAACGGAAAGAATCAAATTCATAAGCAAGCTTGATTTCATCCTTAGTAGGAATCTCGCCTGTGTAATTATACATCATATCCATGTAACCACTGTCTAATGCTAAGAAAGTATCTGTCTGCTGACGGTATACATCCCATAACTCATTGTTATCACCAGCTGCTGCCAAAGCATAAATACCACTTTCTGGTGTTTCCTTTTCTGCAATTGTAAGCATGTACTGCTTGTAATCATCCCAGCTTGTAAGCTCGGTCATGCCGTACTTCTCCATCAAGTCCTGACGAACTGCTACAATCTTGCCCATTGGCTGTGCCTGATTAGATGGAACAGCAATTGTCTTTCCTGAAATCGTAGTCTCATCCCAGCTCTCGCCTGCCTGATATTTACTTGTTAAAGGCATATAAGTAGCAACAAATTCATCTGTTAATTCATAGAAAGAGCCCTTTGCTGCTTCTGTGTACATATAGCACCATGGAGCGGTGAAGATTAAGTCTACCTGTTCGCCACCGGCAAGTACTAATGTATACATAGTCTGATAATCACTCCAGCTCATGAAAGTTACATCAATCTTTGTGTTATATGGCTGTAAATAATCATTCATTAAGCCAAGAACCTTATCCCAATCATTTGGTGTATCACCAATGAGATACATATTAACTGTATATTCTTTGCTTAAATCCGTTGCTTCATATAATTCCGGTGATGCCTTAACCTCTACTCTTGATACAATTTCATCAGGTAAGTCAGCAAGTGACACACCAGATGCCTCTGCGTCTGTACCATTAGAAGCTTCTGTTGTTGTTTCTGTCTTTTTTGTATCTGTTGTTGAGCTGTCAGTTGTTGTAGAGGAAGAACCACCACAACCTGTCAGTGTAGATGCAAGCATGCATGTAGCAAGTGTCAATGCCAAAGTTTTTCTTTTCATGAATAAAATCCTCCTTTTTCCTATATGTTGTGAAGCTTTTTTGTCGCTTCTAACACATCACATGAATCAATACACAAATTCCTTAACCCTTTACAGCACCAATCGTAAGTCCCTTAACGAAGTAACGCTGTACGAAAGGATATAATAATACGATTGGACCTGTAGCAATAATCGTCATTGCCATCTTCATACCTTCAAGAGGAACGAACGGAAGCGCAATACCGGATTTCTCGGCTACGATACGCATCGCCTCAGCACTTCCGAGCATTCTCTGTAAGTAATACTGAAGATTGAACATATCCTCGTTGGTAACATACAACATACAGTTATACCAGTCATTCCAGTAAGCCAGCGCTGAGAACAGGCTAAGCGTCGCCAGAAGTGGTTTACTAAGTGGCAGAATCAGCTTTACAAAGATAACGATATCATTTGCACCGTCGATTTTTGCTGATTCTGTAATGGCATCTGGAATACCATTCATAAACGTCTTTGCAATAATCATGTTCCATACCGAGAACATCAATGGTAAAATCAGTGCCCAGTAAGTATTTTTCATATTCAGGTAACGCACGCAGAGCATATACCATGGTACTAATCCTCCACTAAACAGTGTCGTGAAGAAGAAGAAAAATGAAAAACCGTTACGCCAAGGAAAATCCTTACGTGATAATACATAACCTGTCATAGTTGCAATCAGTACTGCAAGTACAGTACCGACAACCGTAACACCAATCGTCGTTCCATAAGCTTTCAGAATACTTACTGGATTCTTTAAGCATAAGAGATAGCTTTGTACATCAAAATCTGTTGGTATCAAAGGATAACCATTTCGAATCAGGGAAGCTTCTGATGTAAAGGAAGCTATAATAATTAAGTAAAATGGAATTACGCATATCAGGGCGAAGAGTCCGATAAAAATATAACCAACTGCCTTCACAGCCATCGCATCTTTTGACCGGATGCCCTTTCCTTTCTGCAATTCCTCTGTATCAAATGTATTTGCCATACCGTCAAACTCCTTCCATTAATACAATGCGTAATCAGGGTCTACCTTCTTAACAAGCTTGTTACAAATTGTAATTGTAATAAAGCAAAGTACGGATTGATATAGACCTGCGGCTGCTGATACACCAATATCACTGTTATTAATCAGCAAGCGGAATACATAAGTATCAATAACATCTGTTACAGGCTGTAACAATGCACTTGACTTCACTGTCTGATAGAACATTCCAAAGTCTCCACGGAAGATATTACCAATTGCCAGAAGAACCATGATTACCATCGTTGGTACTAAGGATGGAATCGTTATATAACGAATCTTCTGCCATGCACTCGCACCGTCGATGGAGGCTGCTTCAAACATTTCCTGATCTAATCCGGTAATGGCTGCCAGATATACAACAGAGCCATAACCTGTCTGTTTCCATATCTTTAAGAAGATTAAAACAATTGGCCATGCATTCGGAGAGTTATATAAGTCAAAAGGTTGTGCTCCTAACAGGTTCAGAACGTGATTGACTACCCCCTTTTCATAATTGAATACGTTGTACATTACCGCGCTAACTACAACCCAGCTGATAAAATACGGTAAGAACATAAAGGACTGTGCAATCTTCTTGAACCATTTTCCACCAATTTCATTGAGTAAAATAGCACTACCCATTTCAAAAACAACACCAAGGGCAATAAATGCGATATTGTAGAGCAATGTGTTGCGTGTTACCTGCCCAAGCTTTCCAGCTACAAGCAATGCCTTAAAGTTATCAAATCCACACCATGGAGAAAAATAAATGCCACCTGCGTATTGATATCTCTTAAATGCAAGCACGATACCTGTCATTGGTATGTACGAGAAAACAAGTACATATAGTACTGCCGGAGCAAGCATCGCCAATAACATCCAATGCTTCTTTACCGTTTTGAAAAATGGTACTTTATATTTCTTACTTTCTTTTCCCTTTTTCACCTTTCACCTCTCCTTTTGCGTTAATCATTGCGCAACTTTGCGCAAATTTTACTCCTATTTTTTGCGCAAACGATTTATACACGAAAAAGAGCGTATAACCAATGTTACACGCCCTATCGCTTCATTTTTGTTAATATTAAATATTTATGTTACTTTTAATTTCGATACTGCAGACGAATCTTGTCTACAATCAATGCAATAAACTCTGAATTCGTTGGCTTACCCTTGCCCACATTAATCGTATAGCCAAACATAGAATCTAATATGTCCATATTACCTCTGTTCCACGCAACCTCAATTGCATGACGAATTGCCCTCTCAACTCTGCTGGAAGTTGTATGATATTTCTTGGCAATCGCCGGATATAGAATCTTTGTTACTGCACTCAGCATTTCATTATCCTCTACCGATAGCATAATTGCTTCTCTCAAATACTGATACCCTTTGATATGAGCCGGAACACCTATTTCATGAATAATATCGGTAACATCTTTTTTCAAATCGTGTTCCTTTTTCTCTACTATGATATTTTCCAAACTCTCTCCTGTTTCTTCCTGTAATGGTACATTAATCATAACCTGAAAGCCTTCGTTTCTCATAAGTAATTGATAAAGTATCTGAAATGCTCTCTCTTTATCCTGTACCTCCATTACGCTTTGTTGTCCCATTTATATTCCTCCCTTTCATACGAACCGATGATTCATCCGTTCTAAAGACTTTTTCATCTCTGTCACAACTGGATTATATCTGAAAATCACAAATTTTCGCAATCTACTCTCATCGCAGAATTTTTCCTATCGTTTTACTATTATTTCAAGTAAAAAAAAGCCAAAATCCTTGAAAAGTCCATGTAAACACGACTTTTTTAGAATTCTGGCATTATCTATTATTCCCATTTTCTGCGATAAAAATCAGTACATTTTTCCGGCCAGAATAATACTGGCTATAATCCCTGCAAGAGTCGCATACATTGCACCTGCAAACGTCCACTTTGTCTTCGTTACCTTAACCGTCATAAAGTAAACAGACATGGTATAGAAAACCGTTTCTGTTGAACTTGCTGCAAGAGAAGCAACAAGCCCCGCATAGGAATCTGTTCCATATTCTTTGTAGATATCCAGCAAAAGCCCCGTTGCCGCAGAAGAAGAAAATGTTTTCACAATAAAAAACGATATTAGCTCCTGAGGAAAATCCCCTACCATCTTTCCAAAAAGGCTGCTTAAAAATTCCAAAAAACCAGACGCTCTCAATACTCCCACTGCTACCATTAACCCGATTAATGTTGGCATAATACCAATCACCGTCTGTACACCATCCTGCGCACCTTTCGTAAAGCTGCGATAAATATCCTTTTTCTGTGCAAGCCCAGTCATTACAATATAAAAAATCAGTGCCGGAATGATAATATTGGATAAATGCACCATGACATTTGTCTGCATATTGAGAAAACCTGTTTCTATCTCTTTTTCTTAATCTATGCCTCACGTTACATTTCTATGCTTCTTCTTTGATCTTTGCCCCTCCAAATATCACTTCCTTTCCTAGTTGTAAAAACCATCAAAATTAGTACCAATTTCCTATGTATTTCATTCTTATACACGATTATACTTTCCATATAAAGTAGCGAGACAGGAGTGTTCGATTCTATGATTAACATTGCTTTTTGTTTTGAACAGGAATCCATGCTGGACTATGTACAGCAGGAAATCTATAAGGGATTCTCCCGAAGAGGCATTATGATTCAAGCCTTACCAACCAATCATCCGAATCAATTATTGGATTATGCCGCACAAGGCATTTTGCCGGATATTATTCTCTTTTCCAATCATACCTATGCAAAAGAACTGCTCAATACCATTCTCTTCCTAAAGGAACGAAAGCACTCTATCATATCTATTCTAACCAAATACTCTGATTCTATCAATCATTCAGAAAGAGAAGACTATCCATTTCTACTGCAGCCATTCTACGAAGTCTCCTCCTCCTCGCAGCATGAGCTGTGGAACTGTGTCTGCAAAGCCTATGACTTGTCTATCTGTGACAAGAATACCTTTGCTTACTATCACAGACCTATCTATCGCTCTACACCTCTTAGCCACATCTTATACTTCGCATCAGAAGGTCGCTGTGTTCGTCTCATTACCAAAAACGGCAGCGATTCCTTCTATGGAAGACTTGGCGAACTGGAGGAAAGCCTTAGCATAAAAAATTGTAAATTTATTCGTATCCATCAGTCCTATCTCGTAAATACACGTTTTATCGCCTCCTATAGCCACAAAAATGTCACTCTGCTTAACGGACAGATTCTCAATATCAGTAAACCGGATTATTATCAGGAGGTAAAAAGAGTCCTTCACAAAAAGAAATAGGACCGTATACAATTACGGTCCTACACATCTTCCTGTCCTTTGTTTGCTTTATTGTGTTACTGGATAATTCATTTCCATTAATGTATTGCCAAAGCTGTCAGGAGTAAGATACATATGATCCAAACCACACCAGCCATCTCCTGCCATATGGCTACTGTTAAATATATCAATAATATAACGCTTTTGCATCTGTAATGGAGAGATATCCTCTCTGGATTGCTCATCCTGACTCTTAATACTCAGATAAGTAATCCCTTCTTTCAATTCAACATCTCTTTCCATCGATGTTGTCTCATCCATAAGAGAATTCATATATTCATAACTTTCCTGCTTGTCGTAATATGTAACCAAATCCTGCTTCACAGGTAACTCATATCCTTCTGATTGCATCATACTGACACGGTTGCGTGCAATTACCTCATCCACATCAAAGCCTTGATTCATATTCGTTATGTTATATGCACTCTTGTCATCATACACAATCGTACTTGTCCGTACATTCTGGAACGTCAGATATACCGGATTCTCTTCACCCATGCAATGCATGGAAATGACATAAGGGCTGATATAATTCTTTAATTCGCAATTTTTCATAATAAAATAGGCATCTCCACTAAGCCCTTCCTCATCCGTATTATGAAAATAAATACAACCTCCCGACCCTTTCGAAATCAGCTCACATCCCTCAAAGGTAATCCTACTATTGCCACGACAGCCAATACCGACACACTGATTGTTATTGGAAATAATTCTACAATTCTCCACATATGCTTCTTTTCCATAGGTATAATTCTCATCAATATGAAGTGCATAACCTGAGAAATTCTTCTGCCACTCCCTAATTGATTCAAGATCTGTACTGTCACATAAAGCGATTGTTGACCCCTGGACGTTCTCTTCTTCTTCACCTTGATAGCCATATATCGTAAGATTTGCAACATATCCTGCCCCAAAGGTAAGAGGAATCGCATTGTATTGTATCGACTCATACTGCAGGATACAGCTTTCTTTGTCTGTTCCTAATAAGTTCACGGTTTTATTGTGAATTTCTACATTTTCTTCATAGATTCCCGGATATATAAGCAACGTATCTCCAGACTCTACTGCATCTACCCCTTCCTGAATGGTCATAAAATCCCCACTTCCATCCTGAATAACTGCATATACCTTTCCCTTGTCTAAAACATTGGAAATCTGTTCCTGTATCCTTTCTTCTGCTGGCGCTGCATATACTTCTTCTCCCGTCATAAAAGCACAAGCACATATGCCTGTTAATATGACAATTCCAAGAATTCTCATTAAGTTGAGAGTCTTACTTCTCATTTGTAAATCCATCCTTACTTTTATCTGTCAATGTATCTTTCTACACATTCTCATACTACCATATCTGGATTATTACCTTTTTTATTTTATTCATTTTTCATGCTTTTTGCAATATATTGTCTACTTTTCCTAATTTCTTCTCTGCTTCATTTTACAATAAACAATTGCCACAATGGAATTTAGAAAAGTCGCCACAATCGCAGGCATAATAATTCCAGCCGGATTCACGCTTCCATATTGACTCCTGTATGCAATCACATTAACCGGTATCAATTGCAGGGAAGAGATATTCATAACAAGAAACGTACACATCTCATCACTTGCTGTACGAAATGATTTCTTTTCGGCTGTACTCTCTTTGCCACATTCCAAATATGCCGGATTTCCCCTTTCCTCTTCCAGTTGAACAAGTTCCTTCATCGCCTTTAAGCCCGCAGGGGTTGCCGCCCATCCCAAGCCTAACATGTTGGCTACAAAATTAACGGCAATGGAACTCAATGCCGGGTGATTTCGTGGAATTCTTGGAAACAGAAAGTGTAAAAGAGGCTGTAATATCCTCGTCATAGATTCCATGATTCCTGCTTCCACTGCAACTTCCATCAGACCACTCCAAAATGCGACAATTCCAAGCATCGTAATACTTAAGGTGACTGCCTCTTTTGCAGAAGAAAGCACCGCATCTGTAATTGCCTGCATATTACCGGTAATTGCTCCATATACAATACCTATGATCAGCATTCCACCCCATAGATAATTCATCATATTTCATTCACCATTTCCTTTTTCCTTTTATTCTATGATGAAGAAATATCATATAGTATCAAACACTATCGCAATTTCCTTTCACATAAAAAGAGACCCCATATTGATAGGATCTCCTTGCGTTTCTGTACTATATGGCAAATAGAATAATCTTAGATATCAGCGCCCTGTTCTCTTAAGAACTCGATAGCCTCGCCAACTGTCTTAACGTTCTTCTCTAACTCTTCGTAGGATACTTCTACTCCGAATTCATCTTCAAATGCCATTACTAATTCAACTAAATCTATAGAGTCAGCCCCTAAATCATCTTTAAATGATGAATCTTCTGTAATCTCAACGCCGGTCAAATGTAACTGTTCCTCGATGATTTCAAATACTCTTTCCATTTCAACACTCCTTTCTTACGTTGATAGACAATACGAAGTATATTATTACCACTACTATTTGTCAACACTTTTTAGAAGATATTGGTAGACGTCTCTTTTTGAAATTCCTCTGTCCTTTGCCACCAGCTTCATTGCCTCTTTATGGTCGATTCCTTTTGCCTCATATATTGCCATATGATCTTCTATCGAAGTTGTCTGCCAGTCCGCTTCCTGCTCCTTTTTAAACTCCTGAAGACTCTTTCCTTCTACAACAAGAACATACTCACCTCTTGGCTCTTCCTCCTGATACATTGCCAAAGCATCCTCAAAGGTTGTTGGCAAAATCGTCTCAAATCGTTTTGTCAGCTCCCTGCATAGCGTAACTCTGCGATTGCCAAGCGTTTCATACAATTCTTCCAAAGTTCTGATTAAATGATGTGGCGCCTCATAAAGAATAATCGTTCTGGATTCTTTCTTCAGATCCTCCAATACATCCTTCTTCTCTTTCTTATCCGCTGGAAGAAAGCCTTCAAAACAAAATCTTCTTGTACTTAGCCCGGAAAGAGTAAGCGCTGTAATACAGGCCGCAGGTCCGGGAAGAGATGTCACCGTAACTCCTGCCTCATAGCACATCGCAACCAGAACCTCACCCGGATCTGATATGGCAGGTGTTCCCGCATCGGTAATCAATGCAATATCTTTTCCTTCCTGCATCTGCTCTATGAGATACTTTGCCTTCTCCACCTTATTATATTCGTGATAGCTTGTCATTGGTGTCTTAATCTCAAAATGATTCAAAAGCTTAATACTATTTCTGGTATCTTCTGCTGCAATCAGATCAACCGCTTCTAAGGTTTCCCTGACACGCGGTGTCATATCCTGCAAATTCCCTATCGGTGTTGCACAAAGATATAATTTACCTGCCATTTTCTGTTCCTCTCTATTCTGCTGTTTCCTGTTCAACGCTTTCCGTTGCCTGCTCTGTTACTTGTATTTGTGTGCTCTCTATTTCAATACTTTGTGTTTCCACAGTTTCTGCTTCACTACTTTCTATTTCTGCAGTTTCTGGTTCCACTTCACTTGCCTTTTTTGCTGCTTCTTCTGCCGCCTTTTTTTCTTCCTCTAATCTGGCTTTTTCTGCTTGCTGCTTCTCTTTCTCCCAGACTTCCTGTTCTATTTGTGCCTCTTCCTTGGTAAGCAGGGATTCCGGCTGATATTTAATCGAAGCATTCCAGAGAATCCATTCCTCATAGCCCGCATCATAAGCTCCATGAATCTGCTCTCTAATCTGCTCAGGTCCATACGTAATATGTCCATTTACCCATGTCGCAGTAAAGCTCTGTATCCATACTCTGTTTAAGGCACGCTGTTCCTCAGGTAGCACACTTAGTTCCTTTGCCGCTGCATTCATCGCTGCATTGACTGTTTTATATGGCTCTGCATCCGGTATATCAATACCATACACACCATTTCCATAATGAGACGGATAGACCATTGGGCAGATATAGTCAAGATAAGAAGCCATTTCCACGTAATCCTGGCCAACAATTGCCTGATCTACCTTATTATCAATAATGGTTCCATACACATCCGCAGAAACATACACTTGACTGTCTGCAAGCTCCTCACAGGCATATTTTGTGAATTCAGAGATAACCTCCGTCTTAGACTTATTCTCTGCTTCCGGCCCAAAATCAAGATTATCTGACTTTAAATCCGTTGAAAAACGTATATAATCAAACTGAATCTCATCAAAGCCAATTCTTGCAGCTTCCTTTGCCACCTCTAATAAGTATTCCCATACCTCTTTCTTATAAGGATTTACCCATGCAAGACCGCTCTTATCTTTAAAAATCTGACCTCCCTTTGTCTTTACTGCAAGCTCCGGACACTTCTCAGCCAGATATGGGTCTTTAAATGCCACAATTCGTGCAATGAGATAAATATTCTTCTCCTTACATTTCTGAATCAGTTCTTCGATATCAGAAATATATCGAACTCCCGCCTCTATCTCAACAACGGTATCTGTCTGCATCTTATAGGTAATACGCCCTTCGTCATTCTTAACATCAATGACCATGGCATTCAGCTCCGTTTCATCCACCAGGGCAATCAACTCATCCATTCTGTCAATTCCGGCAACCGGACCGCTGACATAGATTCCCTTTACCTTCACAGGTTCCGGTTTCTTTGCCTGTTCCTGCATTACACTAGTCTCATCTTCCCCACCGGATACCTGCTCCATGTCTTGAGAAGCCGTCTCCACCGCATCATCAACGCTCTGCACAGTTGCATCCTGTTCTGCTGATTCTATACTCGTTTCTTCACTTTCAACCGTGGCAAATGTCTCGGCATCCGATTGGCTCTGACAACCGCACAGCAAACACAAAGAGCCGGCTGCAAGAGCCAGCATTATTTTCTTTTTCCTATTCATCCTCTTAATATCCGTATACCTCATAAATCTCATCTGTATATTCATTTGGTGCTTTATATACAATTAATGGTTTTTCCACGGTCATACGCGGCTTTCCACCTCTACATCCCTCAATCAAGACCATATTTGGCTCTTTGTCCACGTAAGGATAAACCAACTGCATGCGCTTAGGCTCCAACTTATATTTTGTCATCATCATAATGATTTCTGCCAATCGAAACGGTCTGTGCACCATAAAGAAATTGCCGCCCGGCTTTAATAAAATGGCAGCATTTCTCACAACCTCCTCCAATGTACATAACACCTCATGTCTTGCAATTGCCTTTGGCGCATCGGGATTGGCAATTCCATGCTGTCCAATCATATATGGCGGATTACAAGTGACAACATCAAAAGAAGCAGCTTGAAAAATACTGCCTGCTTCTTTGATGTCACCTGTAATAATATCTATCTTTTCCTCTAAATGATTCAAAAGAACACTTCGCCTTGCCATATCGGCACTTTCTTCCTGAATCTCTAAGCCTGTTAAATGACTAGCCTTCGTCTTTGCCTCCAGCAAAATAGGAATAATCCCGGTGCCGGTTCCCATATCCAGAACCTTTGCCCCCGGCTTTACCCTTGCAAAACTGGATAACAGCACCGCATCCATACCAAAACAGAATTTCTCAGGATTCTGGATAATCTGATATCCATTTCTCTGCAAATCATCAATACGCTCTTTTTCTTTCAGCTCTATCGTCATCTGCTGTGTGTCCTTAACTTCTTCCTTAGTTATCATCCAGCTTGGATCTTCCTTCCTGCTTCTCAAGTTTCTCTAATTCCTTTAACTCTCTAAGCTCTGCATCCGTCATGCCTTCCTGCTTATCCTTACGATGTCTCTTCTTGAACTTAAGCTGCTCTACCTTGTAGTCTTTGATTTCTTTTTCATCATTTTCTTCCACAAGCACCTTTACCGTCTGACGCAGTACATTCACACTATGTACTTCTCCCTTAAGGCCATCATCTGTTGTTACAAAATCACCCACATTTGGAAGCTTCTTATTCAGATATTCATAGGTTTCTTCCTCATGCTTTAAGCAACACATCAGTCTTCCACAGACACCTGAAATCTTTGTTGGATTCAAGGACAGATTCTGTTCCTTCGCCATCTTAATAGACACTGGAACAAACTCTGATAAATGAGAATGGCAGCATAATGGTCTACCACAGATACCAATACCACCAAGAATCTTTGTCTCATCACGGACACCAATCTGGCGAAGCTCAATTCTGGTCTTGAATACAGATGCTAAGTCCTTTACCAGCTCTCTAAAGTCAATTCTTCCATCTGCGGTAAAATAAAACAGAACCTTATTGTTATCAAATGTATATTCTGCATCAATTAACTTCATTTCCAGCTTATGCTTCTTAATCTTTTCAAGACAAATCTTAAAGGCTTCCTTCTCCTTGACCTTGTTTGCGGCTTCCTGCTCCATATCTCTCTGGTTTGCCACACGAAGCACTGGCTTTAAAGGAGCAACTACCTTATCATCCTCTACTTCCTTTGGATCACCAACTACCGTACCATACTCTACGCCTCTGGCAGTTTCTACAATAACATGATCCCCTCTCTTCACATCGAATTTTAAAGGATCAAAGAAATAAATCTTACCTGCTGTTCTAAATCTTACGCCTATTACCTTTGTCATATCTATAACCTCACTCTTTCTTCTGCTATGCTCTTCTATTTATTCTTGTAATTATTCCTTACCTTCATAAATAGTTACTTATTCTTTTTCATTGCCATAAACAGCAATTCCATCGTCAAATCAAAATTTACATTTGATTTGAGTCTACTTCTTGCCTGATCTATGGCTTCTATTACTTTCTCAATTGCTTCGTATGTGTATTTCTCACCTATACGCTCTATATCTCTGATTTCTTCCTGAAAAACAATGTGCTTTCTATCCCGGCATGCTTTATAAAGAAGTACATCACGATACCAGATAAAGCATAAATCCAGGTAATCTTCTACCTCAAACTTCTCTTCTGTAATCTTTTTGGCAGCTGCAGCCATCTGATAAACTTCCAGCTCAAAAATATTTTTCAGATTACCAAGTACTTCTGCTTTCATTCTATCAAAATCTTCGTTTGCAGCCAACTGGATTGCTCTACCAACATTTCCTCTGGCAAAAGAAGCACATACACCTGCCCTGTAATCCGGAATCTGTACCTTTGTCATCAAATGATTTTTGATTTTATCATCCGGCACGGGCTTCGTATTCAGTGCCACACAACGGCTTAAAATCGTTGGAAGCATCGCCTCTGCTCTCGTTGATAACAGCATAATAACCGCATATTCCGGCGGTTCTTCTAGCGTTTTCAACAACGCATTCTGCGCTTGTGTATTCATTTTCTCTGCTTCATCAACAATATATATTTTATATACACTACTATAAGGCTTTATTGCAATATCGCCATTAATCTGTGTACGAATATTGTCAACGCTGATTACATTTGGCTTATCATGTTCAACATAGATAATATCAGGATGATTGCCATTGATTGCCTGTTTACAGGAACGACATTGATTACACGGCTTCTTTCCATCGCCTTCACACTGCAACGCCCTTGCAAAAATATCCGCAACCATTCTCTTTCCGGAAAGTCTTTCTCCATGAAACAGATATGCATGTGATATTTTCTTATAGGATAAAGCATTTTCAAGATTCTGTATCATCTGCTCCTGTCCAACAACCGAATCCCAATTCGTTTCCTGAATCTGCTCGTTTTTTTCCTGTTCCATGTTAGGGAATTAGTCTCCTTCTTCGAAATTAAATAATCGGGTAGGAGGTAGATAATTATTTTATCTACCGACCTCCCACACCACCGTAC
>CAYUKO010000027.1:0-31373 GCA_964445375.1 uncultured Roseburia sp. | reverse complement strand
AGAATCATTGAGAAAAAACAACGAAAAAGTTGCCAACGATTACTTGACACAAACTCCTGGCATAATAATATTGACAATAAGGTGTGTTGGTGATATGGTTAATTACATAAGTAATGAACCGATAAAGCAAAGTTAAATAAATACCAGATAGAAAGGAGGAAAATTAAGTTGAATGAGATGCTAAGTCAGGAAAAGTCCATTTATCTTCAAATCAGTGAAATGATAGAAAAGGATATTCTTCGGGATATCATTCTTGAGGAAGAGAAAGTCCCAAGTACTAATGAGCTTGCCAAAATGTATGCGATTAATCCGGCAACAGCGGCGAAGGGAATTAATATACTGGTAGATAGCGGTATCTTGTATAAGAAGAGAGGGATAGGAATGTTTGTAGCGACTGGGGCAAAAGAGAAAATCAAGAAGATGAAACAGGCAGAATTTGCTGACAAATATTTAAAGATGCTGATTGTAGAAGCAGAGAGTATCGGAATTACTAAGGAAGAATTAATCGAAATGATTAAAAAGAGCATGTAATGTGAAAATCCATAAACAAAAGATGTTAACGCAACAGTATGAGAGAGATAAAAAGAGACATAGAAATGAGGGAAAGTTATGAATAGCGAAAGTTTAGTATGCAAGGATATTGTAAAAACATATGGAGATAAAGATGTATTAAATCATGTGGACTTAGAGTTGGAAAAAGGTAAGATTTACGGATTAATTGGAAGAAATGGAGCTGGAAAAACGACATTGCTGTCAATTCTATCTGCGCAGAATCCTGCAACGAGAGGTAGTGTAACCTGCAATGGAATGCCTGTATGGGAGAATCGAGAGGCACTGGACCATATTTGTTTTTCGAGGGAAATTAATCCGCTTACAGCATTGGGCGGACAAAATGGATATAAGATAAAGGATTATTTAAAGGCAGCTTCCATGTTCATGCCAAATTGGGATCAGAATATGGCAAAACATTTATTGGAGAAATTCGGGTTAGATGAGAAGAAGAAAATAGCAAAGCTTTCCAAAGGTATGATGTCTATGGTGACCATTATCATTGCACTTGCAAGCAAAGCGGATTATACCTTTTTGGATGAGCCGGTAGCAGGGCTTGATGTTGTTATGAGAGAGTATTTTTATCGCGTATTGCTTGATGAGTTTGCAGACACTGGCAGAACCTTTGTTATTTCGACACATATCATTGAAGAAGCTTCGGATGTATTTGAGGAAGTCATTATGCTTGATCAAGGGCAGATTATTTTAAAACAGAATACACAGGATCTTTTAGACAGTTGCAGACACGTGAGTGGAAAGGCAGAAGAAGTGGATCGTATGGTAGCAGGGCTTAAGGTTTTACATGAAGAGAAGATGGGAAGAAGCAAAGGCGTTACGGTTATGTTAGAGCAGGGCAAAAACTTGTATAACACACCGGAAGTAGCTGTTCAGCCAATTAACTTACAGCAGATTTTTGTTGCTATGTGTGGCAGAGAAATCGCATAAATGCTGTAGAATGGAGGAGAATATGACGGGATTAAAAAGAAGCCTGAAATATTGGGGCTATATAGTAGAGGAATATTTTTTGATGGTACTTTTCGTGATAGCAGTCTATGGAATATTTTTTAATCTTATGAGTGGGAATTCAGCCATGGATGCAGTAGTAGAGTACATTCCAATAATGTTCTGCGTTATGATATTGGCATTAGCATATAATAATATGACGGTTTCCATGTCGCAGGCAATTTCCATGGGAGCGACCAGAAGAGAAAGTTTTATTGGTATGCAGGTGTTTTATCATTTGCTTGTTGTGCAGGGGACATTGATAACGGGAATCATAATAATATTCGTTCCTGATTTTTATGGGAATAAAAAGCTGGACTTGATTTTGGTCATTGCATCTATTTATCTGCTTACCTGTAGTTTAGGAAATGTGATAGGTGTGGCGATGATGAGATTTGGACTCAATATAGCAAAAATTATATATGTCCTGGCGATTGTGGCTTCATGTTTGGGAGTGCTTTTTGTAGTACTGTTAATAGATCTTGATGTAGCAATTTCAACAGTTCGTATCAGTAGTTTATTTATTATAGGATTCGCAGTGGTTTTAGACATGGTAATGGTGCGCTTGTTTAACAAGGCAGTAAGAGAATATGAGGTCCGTGTTTAAAAGGAAAAGAGAGGAGGATGCAAAATGATAAAAAATATAAGTAACGTATGGAAACTAAATGTATCCGAATTATATATGATGCTTGCTGTTGTATTTTGCAGCGGAATCGTAGGAATGTTTGTTGTGAGTATTGCCTTTGCCGCAGATCAGGAATCAACAACGGTTACAGCAGGAGGAACTTTTTTTGCCTTGTTGATATGGGCAATCGTGAATGCCGTTTTAGGAATCACGGGTTATCAAAATAACTTTAATCTGATGGTATCTTTGGGATGCACAAGAAAGGATTATATGATTGCGCAGATTGCAACGGTATATCTGAATATGATTAGCGAAGCGGTTTTGATCTTTCTGATTTATATAATAGAAAAAACAATGTGGAGAGTAATTTTTCCTAATAAAGAATATGTAAAGCTTGTAGAGTATGTTTTTGAACATCAAATTCTTCTGGCTATCATTTTATTAGTGCCTGCAATAAGATTATTTGTTGGAGCTGCCATTCTTAGATTTGGAAAAATAGCATATTGGCTTATTTGGGCAGTTTGGATGATTGGCTGCTGGTGCAGTAGAATGCTCGTGTCTTATTTAGCACATCATCACGAGAGCTGGCTATTTGTATTAGTAAACAATGTGAAAAATATGTCGGATATCATGCAAATGATTTCCATCTGTCTGATAACGGTGGTGTTGCTTATCTTAACGTATCATTTTACCAAAAAACAGGCAGTTTATGTATAATAAGTTATGGTTTGGCTATGCATAAAAATAAGACGAAGTTATTTACAAAACCGGTAAAGAGTGATAAATTAATGGTATATTCATAATTTAAAACACGTGAAAAGCGATGATGAAGAGAGTAAGTATATGGCATTCTTACAGAGAACATCCTACTGATATCGAAAGAACGGATACAGGGCTGCGAGGGATGGGAAGAAAGTATGCTGAACATGGCTTCTGAGCAGCGCACCGAGTCGGTTACGATAAGGCTGCGACAGGGTTCGCCCGTTATAGCGACAGGGTATAAAGTGAATTCATATATGAGTGAATAGCGAGTACCTGCGGAGGTTTTGTTCGTGAGAACAAGGCGAATTAAGGTGGTAACACGAGAGATAGTCTCGTCCTTATGTGAAATAGGGACGGGATTTTTATTTTGGAAGGAGATTAAAACATGCAGAACAAAGGAAAGTATTACATGACAACCGCAATTGCCTATACATCAGGTAAGCCACACATCGGTAACACCTATGAGATTATTCTGGCAGATGCAATTGCAAGATACAAGAAGGCAGAGGGCTATGATGTTTATTTCCAGACTGGAACTGACGAGCATGGTCAGAAGATTCAGGAGAAGGCAGAGGCAGCAGGAATCACACCAAAGGAATTCGTTGATGAAGTAGCTGGAGAGGTTAAGAGAGTCTTTGATCAGATGAATACTTCTTACGATAACTTCGTTCGTACAACAGATGAGGATCATGAGAAGTGTGTTAAGAAGATTTTCAAGAAATTATATGATCAGGGAGATATTTATAAGAGCTCTTATGAAGGTCTTTACTGTACACCATGTGAGTCCTTCTGGACAGAGTCACAGTTAGTAGATGGAAAGTGTCCTGACTGCGGACGTGAGGTAAAGCCTGCTAAGGAAGAAGCTTATTTCTTCAAGATGAGCAAGTATGCTGACCGTTTAATCGAGCATATCAATACACATCCGGAATTTATTCAGCCGGTTTCCCGTAAGAATGAGATGATGAACAACTTCTTACTTCCAGGTTTACAGGACTTATGTGTATCCAGAACATCTTTTAGCTGGGGTATTCCGGTAGACTTCGATCCAAAGCATGTTGTTTATGTATGGCTTGATGCATTGACCAACTATATTACGAAGATTGGTTATGACCCGGATGGTTCCAGTGAATTGTTCAACAAGAACTGGCCGGCTGACCTTCACTTAATCGGTAAGGATATCGTTCGTTTCCATACGATTTACTGGCCAATCTTCTTAATGGCTTTAGATTTACCATTACCAAAGCAGGTATTTGGACATCCATGGCTGTTACAGGGCGGCGATAAGATGAGTAAGTCCAAGGGAAATGTAATCTATGCAGACGATATGGCTGAGTTATTCGGTGTGGATGCTACCCGTTACTTCGTTCTTCATGAGATGCCATTTGAAAATGACGGTGTGATTACATGGGAGCTTGTAATCGAGCGCTTTAACTCTGACCTTGCAAATATTCTTGGAAACTTAGTAAACCGTACTGTTTCCATGAGCAATAAATATTTTGATGGTATCGTAAAGAGTACAGGTGTGACAGACAGCTTTGATGATGACTTAAAGGCAGTTGTTACCGGAACAAGAGCAAAGGTAGCAGAGAAGATGGATAAGCTTCGTGTCGCAGATGCGATTACAGCAGTATTTGATTTATTCAGACGTTGTAACAAGTATATTGACGAGACAACTCCATGGGTACTTGCTAAGGATGAAGCAAGCAAGGACAGATTAGCAGAGGTTCTTTATAACCTGACAGAGTCTATTACCATCGGTGCAAGCTTACTTCACAGCTTCTTACCGGAAACAGCAGAAAGAATCGTAAAGCAGTTAAACACTTCTTTACGTGAGTATGACGATTTAGATAAGTTTGGTCTGTATGAAAGCGGAACCAAGGTAACAGAGACTCCTGAAATCTTATTTGCTCGTCTGGATGCCAAGGAAATCATGCCAAAGGTAGAGGCAATTCAGGCTGCACAGAAGGCAGAATACGAAGCAGAACAGAGAAAGTTAAATGGCGAAGAGACGGTTGCAGCAGAAGCGAACGAAGCAGTAATCGATATCGAAGCAAAGGAAGAGATTACGTATGATGATTTTGCCAAGATGCAGTTCCAGATTGGTGAGATTATTGCCTGTGAAGCAGTTCCAAAGTCTAAGAAGCTGTTATGCAGCCAGGTAAAGATTGGAAGTCAGGTAAAGCAGATTGTATCAGGAATCAAGGCTCATTACACACCAGAAGAAATGGTAGGCAAGAAGGTTATGGTCCTTGTAAACTTAAAGCCTGCAAAGCTTGCAGGAGTAGTATCTGAGGGTATGTTATTGTGTGCAGAGGATGCAGAGGGTAACCTTGCGCTGATGACTGCTGAGAAGCCAATGCCATCAGGCGCAGAAATCTGCTAATGGATGATGAAGGAACAACTGGAAAGAGAAAGAATATATTTATTTTCCCCCTATGCGGTATCGGTAACGAGGGTCGAAATAGAGGGACTTATATTAGCCCCCATGCTGGAAGATGCCGTGAGAAATGCAGTACGTAAAAATGAATTGCTAAATGCCAGGGTAGTGCTTTTGGAAAATGGAGAAGCTTATTACGAAACTCAGGTTTTTGACGCTAATCCCAATGAGGTCATAAAAATCTATCAGGATGTTTATTGGAAGGACCTGGTCAAAGAGCAGGAAAAGATTGCCCTTGACCTTGACCACGGAGAACTTGTAAGATTCTTTTTCCTGGAAAATGAAGAAAAGCAGGAACTTGTGGTAATTGCGCACCGTCTTTTGGGAGATGGTGCGTCGATTGCCTTTTTAATCGAAGATATTTTATATAGTCTGTCAGATATGAAGGTAGCTGCAAAGCCTTACAGGAAGCCGGTTCGGGCAAATCAGACACCTAAGCTTTCCTTTATGCGTAAGCTTCAGGAGAATAAGATACGCAGTCAGTGGCAGAAGGAAGGCGCAGTATTTAGTCAGGAAGAATATTACAAGCTTTATGCGGATTTCTGGCAGAAGAATACGTCTTATATCCAATACGAAACATTTTATGGAGATGTGCTGCTTCGGATTGCTGCTTTTGCAAAGCGTGAAGGTGTTAGCATAGGGGCTGCCGTGTTGACTGCTTTTGCAAAGGCTTCCAGAGAGCTTAGGCATGTGCAGACGCAGGAATCAACGGATGAAAGAATAAGCAAGGCAAATGAACAGGCAGATATGAAAGAACTGCAAAAGCAATTAAGCCCGGAAAATATTTTTCTGGAAATCAGTTCAAACAGAGAGTATAAGGGCATTGGTGATTATGCAGTTCATAAGCTGACAGCTTCATTATATGAAGAAGAACAGTCTTTTGCAGCAAATGCAAAGAGATTAGATGATATGTTAAAGCAGTCTGACAGTACCGAAGAATTTCAGGTGATTTCGAGATTTCCAAAGAGTCTGGTAGATTCCATACATTTTCAGGCAGCAGGCTTGTACATGAGTCCGGACACGGAATGGCTTATGAAAGAGCTTGGATTTCGGACCGATACAGCGGGAATGGCGGTAACTAATCTTGCCAAGGTTCCGATACCAGCAAAATACCGAAGTCATACACTGAAAAATTACGTGTATGTGCCGCCAATGCATATGGGAGCAAGAAGGACGCTTGGAATTACGATATTTGGAAATGTCATGAATATCAGCCTGCATGTAAAACAGGATGAATATCTGACCAACGCAAAGCTCTTTTTCCAAAAAGGAATAGAGAATCTTAGGAAACTATAAGCGGATGACAGAAAGGCATGGATAGAAATATGGAAAAAGCAGAAGCAATAATATTTGATTTAGATGGTACGATGTGGAATTCTGCCGATGGCGTTTTAAAAACCTGGAACATGGTTATTGCAAAGCATCCGGAATGTAAGCGGGATTTGTTAACAGCAGAAGAACTGGATGGATATTTTGGTCTTCCCATGACAGAGATTGCCAATCGAATGTTTCTTCATAATACACAAGAGCAGAGAGAAGCATTGATGGAGGAATGCTGTGAGCTTGAGAATGCTTATCTAAGCGAGCATGGTGGAATCCTTTATCCAAAGCTTGAGGAAACCTTGCAGACTTTGCATAAGAATTATAAATTATTTGTAGTAAGTAACTGTCAATCTGGTTATATCGAGAGCTTTATCAAAGCGCATAAACTTGAAAAATGCTTTGATGACATTCAGTGCTGGGGTGACAATAAGGTGCCAAAGGGCGAGAATAATAAGCTTATCATGCAGAGAAATGGTGTTACCAAAGCAGTTTATGTAGGTGATACCAGTGGTGATGAAGAGTCGGCAAGAGTAGCAGGGATTCCGTTTGTATTTGCAGCGTATGGCTTTGGCGAAGCTGTCGCACCGGATTATACCGTGAATGCATTTGAAGAGCTTCCTGCATTGATGGAAACAGTGACTTTATAGTAGAAATCAAAAATGATTAGGTTTTTAAGCCTAATCATTTTTTGATGCTTTCTCTAATGTGAAGATAAACTCCGTTCCCACACCTTCGGTGCTGACAACGTTAATATTTTCATTATGGGAGCGGATGATTTCTTTGGTAATAGAAAGTCCAAGTCCGGTTCCCTTTTTATCCTTTCCTCTGGAAAGGTCGGTTTTATAAAAGCGGTCCCAGATAAGCTTTAAGCTCTCTTTCGGGATTCCGATTCCATTGTCCTTTACAGATACCAGAAGCTTATTGGATTTCTCAATGGTTTCGATTTTAATGGAAGAGTTCTTATGGCTGAACTTAATCGCATTATCAACAAGATTATAAAGAACCTGTTGAATCTTTACCACGTCTGCATTCACAAACATCTTCTCACCTGTTAAGACAAGTTCAATTGTAATCATCTTATTGCGGCAGGTACCTTCAAAGGATGCTGCGGTATTCTTGATAATCGGATTGATGTCAAAGTCTGTCCGGTCAAGAATCATTCCCTTGGTATTGAGGTTATTCAAGGTCAGAAGCGAGTTCGTAAGCTTGGTTAAGCGGTCTGTTTCATTTAAAACAACACCAATGTATTTCTCATGAAGTTCAGGTGGTATGGTTCCATCCTTCATTGCTTCCAGATAGCCTCTCATGGAAGTCAGAGGAGAGCGGAAGTCATGAGAGATATTGGCAACAAGCTGTTTCTGATTGTCCTCACTCTTAGCAACCTCGCTTGCCATGTATTGCAGAGATGCTGCAAGATAACCGATTTCGTCCTCACTGTCTAACTGAAATTCATAACGGAAATTACCGATTGCATACTGCTCTGTGGCATGTGTAATCTTTCGAAGCGGAAGATATACAAGCTCTGTAAAGAAGAGCAGAATAATTAACGATAATAGGAACAGAATAACCAGCGTCAGATAAGATATATTTAACAGGTTGTTACAGGATGACTGTAAATCTGCCATGGAAGCATGGATGACCACATAACCCTTTACTTTATATTGTGCAGTGATAGGAGCAAAAGCAGATATCATTTCCTCATCAAACATTCCAAAGAAATCACCGACCGTATAGAAAGAACTTCCGGTAACGGTAGGTGTGAAGTTTGGTATGGTAACAGGATTCTCAATATCCAGAGGTTTGCTGGAATTGAGTACGATAAGACCCGACGGATTGACAATCCAGATCGATGCATCAATAAAAGTGTCAATGGCTTCAATCTGTCTCCATACGGATTCCAGCGTAATCTCGCTGTTATAGAGGTCAGCTGCGTAGGAATTGGATATCAACATGGCTTCTTCATATAATGCGTTTGCACGCTCTCGTTTTAACTGCTCCAGTGTCATGCTGGAAGTAAAGGTTGCTACCACGATAAAGCCGAAAAAGGCAAAAATCAGATAAGCAAGTACGAATTTCAAATATAAAGTACGTTTCATATAACGATACCTCTCGAT
This sequence comes from uncultured Roseburia sp., assembly GCA_964445375.1. GTDB lineage: Bacteria > Bacillota > Clostridia > Lachnospirales > Lachnospiraceae > COE1. The sequence continues at coordinate 22,561 of CAYUKO010000027.1, read as the reverse complement.
TTAGAGATTTTTAACCTCGAATTTATAACCGATGCCCCAGATTGTAGCAATTTTCCATGACTCATGGTCTTTGATCTTCTCACGAAGACGTTTGATGTGAACATCAACGGTTCTGGTGTCACCAATGTATTCATAGCCCCATATCTGGTCAAGAAGCTGTTCTCTGGTAAATACATGGTTTGGAGAAGCTGCAAGGAAATACAGTAATTCCAGTTCCTTTGGCGGCATATCTACATTCTGACCATTATATACAACGGAATAATTGGTCAGGTTAATGGTCAGATTTGGATAGCTTACCTGTTTTGCAGATGGATTTGGTGCAGCCGGAGCAACTGCCTTATAACGGCGAAGAACAGCCTTTACTCTGGCAACAAGCTCTTTGGTATCAAAGGGCTTCTCCATATAGTCATCGGCACCAAGTTCAAGACCAAGCACCTTATCAAATACCTCTCCCTTGGCGGAAAGAATGATAATCGGAGTTTGTGATTTCTGACGAATTTCACGGCAGACCTGATAGCCGTCAATGCCAGGAAGCATCAGATCAAGGATAATAAGGTCAGGCGCAAAGGTATCCGCAGCTTTGAGTGCGGATTCTCCATCATATACAATCTGTGTTTCAAAGCATTCTTTTGTCATATAAAGGGAAATCAGCTCTGCAATATTTTCATCGTCATCAACGATTAGGATTTTTTGTTTATTTACCATGTTGGGTTAACTCCTTTTCTTTTAATAGGTCAAAAGCAATTATTTAAATTCTGCAATGGTAACACCAGCATCGCCTTCACCGAATTCGCCAAGGTGGAAGGACTTTACATAGGAGATGCTCTTTAGATGTCTCTGCACAGCAGCTCGTAAAGCGCCGGTTCCCTTACCGTGTACAATGCGGACACTTGGAGCATGTGACAGATAAGCATCATCCAGATATTTATCAAGCTCTGCGATTGCTTCATCTACGGTTTTGCCAAGCAGATTGATTTCCATAGAAAAGCTTTTGGCCTTTGACATACCAATCTTACTGCTTGAACTGTGGCTGGATGGGCTGAACTTGGACTTTGGAGTTGGTGTGAGTGCATCTTCATTGATGAGTACAAGGTCACGTAAGTTAACCTTGGAACGGATGATACCACACTGTACAAAGAGGTCGCCTTTGGCATCCGGCTTGGAGGAAACGGTTCCCTTTAAGCCCATGGAAACCACCTTTACCATGTCGCCCGGTTTAATCTGTGTTGGCTTTAATATCTTGTGAGTAGGCTGTTTGGCTGCCTGTGAAAGCTTGGAGTTCTTCTCGCTGATTTTATCACGGACCTTGGTTCTTGCCTTTTCCATATCCTTCATGGAAGTATTGGAATTGTACTTCTGGAAGTTACGTATGGTTTCATCGGCAACGTCCTTTGCTTCCTGTAAGATACTGCGGGCTTCTTCATTGGCTTCACGAAGGATTCGTTCCTTCTGGGAATCAAGACGCTCCTGCTTCTGTGTCAACTTATCTTTGAGAGAACTGATTTCAGCCTTATAGCTTGCAATTTCAGCGCGTTCTGCTTCAATGGTCTTTCGGCTTGCTTCCAAGTCAGCAAGTAAGTCTTCAAAGCTCTCATCCTCTTCACTGATATGCTCTTTGGCAGAGTTGATAATCTCGTCAGAAAGCCCAAGCTTAGAGGAAATGGCAAATGCATTACTTTTTCCCGGAATACCGATTAACAATCGATACGTAGGGCGAAGTGTTTCGACATCGAATTCACAGCAGGCATTTTCCACATAAGGAGTGGACAGGGCAAATACCTTAAGCTCGCTATAATGTGTCGTTGCCATCGTGCGGATTCCTTTGTCATGAAGATGCTTTAGGATGGCAATGGCAAGGGCTGCACCCTCTGTGGGGTCCGTTCCTGCACCAAGTTCATCAAAAAGACAAAGAGAATCTTCATCGGCATGCTCCAGAATGGAAATCGTATTGGTCATATGAGCAGAGAAGGTGGAAAGATTCTGCTCGATGCTCTGTTCATCACCGATATCAGCATAAACTTCATGGAAAACGGCAAGCTCAGAACGGTCTAAAGCCGGGATATGGAGTCCTGCCTGTCCCATAAGGGTAAAAAGACCTACGGTTTTTAACGATACGGTTTTACCACCTGTGTTTGGACCGGTAACAACTAACAGATCGAAATCACGACCTAACATGATATCAATAGGAACGACTTTTTTCTTATCCAGCAACGGATGACGTCCTTTACGGATATGAATGTAATGATCCGTGTTAAATAATGGTCTGGAAGCATTCATATCAATGGCAAGAGAGGCTCTTGCAAAGATAAAGTCAAGCTGTGTTAAAAGCTTAAAGTTCTGCATCAGTTCTTCGGTATGCTCGCCTGCCTGCGCACTTAAGGTTGCAAGGATGACTTCGATTTCCTCCTGCTCTTGAAGCGCAAGCTCTTTTAACTGATTATTCAGACTTACAATGGCAGCTGGTTCGATAAAAAGGGTGGAACCGGTAGAAGACTGGTCATGTACCATACCTGGAACATTGCCCTTATGCTCTGCTTTAACAGGAATACAGTAACGGTTATTACGCATGGTAATCACCGCATCCTGCAAATAGGTGCGATAGCTTGTATTTACCATGTTTGTTAATTGGGAATGTATCTTATCGTTGGTCTGATTGATGCTTCTGCGGATATGCTTTAAGGTAGAGCTGGCATCATCGGCAACCTCTTCCTCGGAAATCAGACAACGGTTAATCTCATTTTGAAGCGGTGTTAATGGTTCTAAGCCATCAAACAGTGGTTCCAGGCTGTCAACTACTTCTTCATCACGTTCACCTCTTGCAAAAGCCTTTGCTTTGGAGGCGCAGGCAAGAGAAGCGGCTATCTTTAAAAGTTCCGGTGCAGAAAGACTGCTTCCGATATCAAGGGATTTGATACTGAAACTGATATCCTTATTCCCGCTAAAACCGATTCTTCCACCCTTTACCAGACGGCTGAATGCATCTGCTGTCTGCTGCTGTGCTTCTTCAATTTCTGACAGATTCGTCATTGGCATCAGCTTCTGACAAAGCTCCTTTCCCGGTACGGAGCTTGCTTTTTCTACTAAAAGCTGAATAATTTTCTGATATTCTAAGATTCGTAACGCTTTTTCGTTCATTTATAGATAATCCTTTCAAGTTGTATACTAGTTATCATACTTTGTTTATCATAACATAAGAATAAGGAAAACTCTACATCTTCCTTTACTTTAAATAATTCATCAGATATACTAAGATATTAGGCGGAATAGCTTTATAGTGACTGCTGGGAAAGGCGTGAAACGAGCATGATGGAAAATGAAGACAAGAACGAACCTTCGCAGGCAAGTGACTTTGAATTCCTGCAGGAGAAGATAAAGGAAAGACCAATTAATAAGAAAAAGCTGTTACAAAGGACGATGATTACCGCATCATTGGCATTGTTGTTTGGTTTGGTAGCATGCCTTACCTTTTTGTTATTGGAGCCTGTATTAAATAACTGGTTATACCCGGAAGAGGAACCGGAAATGGTAACATTTCCACAGGAAAAGAACGAAATGCTACCAGAGGATATGCTTACAGAAGGGGATGAAGAATCTCAGCAGCAGACTGAGAGTCAGGAAACAGCGACAGACAGTGATGAGGTAGCGTTGATATCAAGTCCTGAGCAAACAGAGGAAGAAGACTTGCTTGTGGCGTATAAGACCATGTATCAGGGAGTACATGATCTGTATCAGAAAGTGGCAACCAGTATGGTTACGGTAACAGGTGTAAAATCGGATGTAGACTGGTTTAACAATATTTATGAAAGTGAAGGTGAGATGGCAGGAGTCATCATTGCCAATAATAATCGTGAGCTTTTGGTGTTGACCAAGCGTACACCGCTTAAGGATGCGGAAAGTATACGAGTGACCTTCCATAATGGAGCAAGTGCAGAGGGTAAGATTAAGAAATATGATGTGAATACGGATCTTGCTGTTATCGCGGTGGAACTTAAATATTTATCTTCTTCCATTCTGGATGCTGTTACGGTAGCGGAACTTGGAAGTTCAATAGATGATAATCTTTTAGGAACGCCGGTGATTGCCATTGGTAATATTCTTGGGTATAAGGACAGTGTGTGCTATGGAATGATTACTTCTAATGGAAATGCGATAACAATGCCGGAGAATCAATATAAGCTTCTTACAACGGATATTTATGGAAGCCAGAATCCAAGCGGAATCCTGGTCAATATGAATGGGGCTGTAATTGGAATTCTGGATAATACACATAACAATGAGGATACAAAAAATCTTGTTTCAGCAATTGGCGTTACAGAGCTCAAAGGCATGATTACAAAGCTTTCCAACGGTGTAGATATTCCATATGCCGGCATTTATGCACAGGATATTTCTAAGGAAGCAAAAAAGGAATTAGGATTGCCGGATGGTGCATATATTTCTGATATCGATATGGGTTCTCCCGCTATGGAAAATGGCATTCAGAAGGGTGACATTATTATCAGAGTCGGTGAAAAAGAAATCACCAGTGCAATTGACTATATGAATGCAATCCGGGGATATTCCGTAGACCGAAATGTGGTAATCAGCGTGCTTCGTTCTTCACAGGATTCCTATGAAGAAATGCAGTTTTCCGTAGGACTGGAAACGAGAGAATAATATAAAAATGCAATATAAAAGAAAAGGATGGTAGAAACATGAAATACATTAAGGATTATAAAGATGGCGACAGAGTATTTGATATTTATTTTTGTAAATATAAAAGCTCTGCAGTAACAAAGAACGGAAAGTCTTATGACAATGTCATTTTACAGGATAAAACGGGCACTATGGATGCCAAAATCTGGGACCCGAATAATGCAGGAATCGCAGAATTTGATGCCTGCGATTACATAGAAGTATATGGTGAGGTAACAAGCTTTAACGGAACTTTACAGGTTAATGTAAAGCGTGTGCGTCTCTGTCAGGAAGGTGAGTACAACGAAGCGGAATATATGCCGGTAAGTAAGAAGAATATCGATGAGATGTATGCCCAGCTGTTAAAGATAATTGGAAGCATTGAAAATACGTATTTAAAGCAGCTTCTGGAAAGCTTTTTTGTAAAGGATGACGCTTTCGCGCAGAGATTTAAGAAAGCATCAGCAGCAAAGACCGTTCATCATGGCTTTATCGGAGGATTACTGGAGCATACTTTGGGTGTAACGAAGCTTTGTGATTATTACTGCACGGCTTATCCGGTTTTAAAGCGTGACCTGCTTTTGACAGCGGCTATTTGTCATGATATTGGAAAAGTAAAAGAAATCAGCGCTTTTCCGGTAAATGATTATACAGATGAAGGTCAGTTCTTAGGACATATTGTGATGGGTTCTGAAATGATTGGAGAAAAGGTAAGAGAGATTCCGGGCTTCCCGCCAATGCTTGCCATGGAATTAAAGCATTGTATTCTTTCTCATCACGGTGAGTATGAGTTTGGTTCACCGAAAAAACCTGCAATTATCGAAGCAGTTGCATTAACCTTTGCAGATAATACCGATGCAAAGATGGAAACATTTACAGAGATTCTCGAATCTACACAGGAAACAGGCTGGCTTGGCTTTAACCGTTTCTTTGAGTCAAATTTAAGAGATTCCTCTCTGAATTAGGAGTGAAAAAATGGCAGATTACGCAAAGAATGATATGATTACGGTGACAATTGAAGATATGGGAACCGATGGAGAGGGGATTGGAAAGCTTGATGGCTTTACCTTCTTTATCAAGGATGCGGTGATTGGTGATGTTGTTGAGGCAAAGGTCATGAAGGCAAAGAAGAATTACGCTTATGCAAGACTGATTCGGGTACTCACGCCGTCCAAGGAACGTGTGGAACCGGTATGCGCATATCATAAGCAATGCGGAGGCTGTCAGATACAGGCACTTGATTATAAAGCACAGCTTGCCTTTAAAGAGAATAAGGTCAGAAACCACTTGCTTCGCATTGGCGGTTTTGAAAGTGATTTGCTAGAGCAGGTCATGGAACCGATTGTTGGAATGGAGAAGCCTTATCACTATCGTAACAAAGCACAGTTCCCGGTCGGAACCGATAAGGAAGGCAATCTGATTACTGGCTTTTATGCAGGAAGGACACACGATATCATTGCCAATACCGATTGCGCACTTGGCGTGAAAGAGAATCAGCAGATTCTGGAAACAGTTTTGGATTATATGCGTGGTAATCAGGTTAGTGCTTACGATGAAAAGACTGGAAAAGGACTGGTACGCCATATCCTTATCCGTAAAGGCTTTACCAGCGGTGAGATTATGGTCTGCCTTATTGTAAATGGCAGCAAGCTTCCAGAAGAAGAGAAATTAGTAGAAGCACTCAAAACAATAGAAGGCATGACCAGCATCTATATCAATACCAATACAGAGAATACCAATGTCATTATGGGCAGGAAGAGTCGTGTGCTTTGGGGTGAGAGTACCATTTCGGATGTGATTCACAGAAGAACCATGGAAGAAATCGAATCAGGCAGGGATACCCTTACCGATAAGGATAGAGAAGGCATTACCTTTGCCATTTCCCCATTGTCCTTTTATCAGGTGAACCCGGTTCAGACAGAGAAGCTGTATAGTCTGGCACTGGAATATGCAGGACTGACCGGAGAAGAGACCGTTTGGGATTTATATTGTGGTATCGGAACGATAAGTCTCTTCATGGCACAGCGTGCCAAACAGGTTTATGGTGTAGAAATCGTAGAGCAGGCAATCCTCGATGCAAGAGAGAATGCTAAACGCAATCATATTGAGAATGCGGCATTCTATGTGGGAAAGGCAGAGGAAGTCTTACCTCATTTGTATGAAACAGAACACATCTTTGCGGATGTAATCTGTGTAGACCCACCACGAAAGGGCTGTGATGAAGCCTGTCTGGAAACCATAATCAAGATGGCACCAAAGCGTATTGTATATGTAAGCTGTGACAGTGCCACACTGGCAAGAGACTTGAAGTATCTATGTGCAAATGGTTATGAACTTAAGAAAGTAAGACCGGTTGATCAGTTTGGACATACGGTTCATGTGGAGACGGTATGCTTACTCTCGAAGAAATAGCCATTTTATGCGGGCTTGAGGGCATTTTTGAAGGAAACATATCGAGAAAATATGGTTTTAAAATATGTGCATGAAACTAGAAAATAGAATAGGGTGTTAAAAATGAATACCTTTTGGCGAGGTTGGAGGACTGTTCGCTGAAAGGTATTTTTTGTGAGGAGAAGTACGCGGGGAGGTATTGGGTTGTGCGCTGAAGAATATTTCGAGTTCTCGGTAGTTTTTGTTGAAGAAAGGGATAGAAAGTGGTACCATAGAAGATGGTATTTTCTATTGTTTTTTGTGAGATTTTTGGAGGAAATAAAGATGGTAAATAAGGAGATAAGAGTAAACTATAATCCCCTTTGGAAGCTACTTATTGACAGAAAGATGAGCAAATCAGAGTTACGAAAAAGAACACATATTGCTGCAAGTACTTTTACAAAGATGAACAATGATCAGATGGTATCAATGGATGTTATAGCAAGAATATGCGATGAGTTGCAGTGTGGTTTTGATGATGTAGTACAAATGGAAAAGGAATTAGAAAAGGGAATGGAGTCATAATCATTATGAATATAAACTCAGATGTAAATATTTTGGGTGGGATGCCAGATTTCAATTTAATAAGAATATATATAGCAGGCGAAGCTAAAGATAAATCTACTAGTGAAATATAGATGCAGTATTCAAGTATAAAAACTGAGAAAGCGTTTAAGAGATTTCAAAAGGCCATCGAAAAGAGTATGAATACATTTAAGAATGAAAAACTTCGACAGATGATTCAAACTTTATGTAGTGAACAAGATTTAGATGAAACGATGTTATTAGTTTTCTTTTGGAATATGTCTCTAAACAATGACTTGTTTTCATACCTTAATGAAACTATGCAACATATTATCCATTCTATCAGTATTATTTACAGTTAATGCAGAATTTCTTGTTTGGAAAGAAAGGGTATACATCCACCAATGTAGCTGCAAGAGGAATGATTATTAGTGCATATGATATTTTGAAAAAAGAAATGCAAGACGAGGATGTATTTTCTACAGCTAATGCGTGGAAGATGACTAAGCAGGCACAACCACAGCCACCTGCCTTACTTGTGAATCGCTATGAAAGTGCACAGAGAGTTTTGGAGGATAAATCTTCTGCTATTTCAGGAAGAAGTTTGTTAGAAACAATTCATTTTCTGGAAGATGCAGACAGTGCTCCGACAACGGTGGGAAATATTATAAAAGCATATATAAGCCAGCCGGATCAGTATTTCCAGTTGGAAAAGGATATCAAAAAAGCATTAGATGATTTGGTTGAAGCTCGCATACTTATTTTGAATGACAACCAATACAGAATCACATCTGATATTGAACAACGACTCTTAGATGAGATGAATGAGTTTGCTGTTCAGTCATTTGTTAGGAAGGGATTCTTAGTTGAATATTATAAGAAAAGTAGTTTTATAAAGTCTGCGGGAAGTATTGTAGATAACGGAATTAAGTATGATGTTTATGTAACAACAGATTTGGATGATGAGTTGACATCGCCGGCAAGAAAGAACCTAAAATTAAAAGTTAAAAGCATTTATTCTATTTCTGACGATAGAAATGCAGATGTTACAGAAATTAAGAATACATATCAGAATCAGCAGGATTTGATTTATCTCATTCCAGATAATAGTCAGTTCTCTGAAATTGACAAGCTGATTACTGAAATAAAAAGAATTGAGTTTATTGTAGATAAGTATCAGAGAAACGACATTGAGGAAGCACCATATATCAGAAGCTTTGCTTCCATTAAGGAAACAAAGGAAGATGCATTAAAAACATTGATTGAAAAATCATTTGTAAAAGCTGCAGAACAAAACATTCCCGGTTGGGAAGCTCATGCATATTTGGCATTGGGATTAACAATGCTTATGAAGGAACAATTTGACGTTGCAAAAGCATATATAGAGAAAGCTTCATTGATATACAGTCGAATTAATCAAAAATGGGGAATAATAAATTCACAAGAAGCGCTTATTCTTATGGATAAGAAGAATGGAATAAATATACAAAAGCAAGTAGTAGCAGATTGTAAGGTTGTAGCAATTAAAATGAATTATCAATATAACATTAGAATTGCGGAACAAATCGAAAATGGAGAGGAGCCGTATCTCCAGTTATTCTTTTTATAATGAGGTGCATTATGGGTAATATTATTACAATTAATAACAAGGAATTGGAAAGCATATTGAAAACAGTTTCGAGACAATATTTGGTTGGAAACTTACAACGTCCACAAGAATTAGATTTTGTACGAGATACAAACCTGGAAGTTGGAATCACCGATTATAGTGAATATGCTACTGAACCTGTTCACTATCATACAGAAGCAGTAGAGTACCAGTATATGATTTCTGGATGGACGCAGTATATGGACGTTGAAAGTGGTGAAATATACGAATTTAAAAAAGGTGATTTTTATTGTATTGAGAAGAATACTGTTTATGCTCAGAAATCAAAGAAAGGAACTAGAATTCTATTTATAAAGGTGCCATCAATCAATGACAAAAAAGTAGTAGATATAAATGATGTAGTAAAACAGTGGTATGAAGATGGATTAAAAACAGTGAGAAAAGATTACTCTCATGAAGCAAATATGCCAGAAGCTAATTCAATGGTTCCGGCAGCAGCAGTAGCGATTATTAATAAAGAATGTATCTTAATGCTTAAAAGAATGGACAATGGCAAGTGGACACTGCCCGGCGGTACTATGGAACTGAATGAAAGCTTAACAGGGTGTGCAACAAGAGAGGTTAAAGAAGAAACGGGACTTGAAGTGATTGTGAAGGATGTTATTGGCACCTATACAGATCCAGATATAAGAATAGAATATTCAGATGGTGAGGTAAGACGTGAATTCACAATTGTATATTATGGAGAATGTAGTAATTCTGAAGTGATTATTGATGAAGAATCTAGTTCATACGCATGGATTCCTGTGAACGAAGTATCTTCATATCCAATGGCAAAATCACAGCAAAAGAGAATTGCTGATGTTCTAGAATATATAAACAATGGCGTAAAGAAAATGGGGTGAACTGATGAAAATAACTGAAAAAAGGCTAAAACATAGCCATGCAGTTGCAGTTAAAATGAAAGAGTTTGCAAAAGAAAAGCACGAGCAGTTTCCGGTGCAACCTGATGAAGCGTTCATTTTAGGGATGCTTCATGATATTGGATATGAGTTTGTTGATGAACAACAGGAGCATGCTAGTGTTGGTGGAAGGGTGCTTAAAGACCAGGGATATAAATACTGGGAGGAAGTCTTTTATCATGGTATTCCGCAAGACAAATATGACTCGCCGATGCTTAGATTATTAAATTATGTTGATATGATTACAGGTCCTGATGGAACCTATATGTCAATTGATGAAAGAATAGATGATATTGCCAAACGTTATGGAAAAGATTCATGGCAAGAAAAAGAAGCTATTAAATTAGCTGATTTTTTAGCCAAAATGATTTAGTAGTGAAGCGTTTTGTTGGAAAATTTGAAGATTCTAAAAAAGATATGTTTGCCAGTGAATATTATAATTATATCAAAAATTGAAATGATGATAGGATAGAACTTCATATCATAGAAGAATAAAAGAAACTAGAACGTCAACTATAATAGAGAGCATTAAAGGAAGGCAGGTAACAATATGGCTGAGAGTCAAAATATAGAATGGAAAGAGTCATGGCGAGATGAATACCTAAAATGGATATGTGGTTTTGCTAATGCTCAAGGTGGAAAAATATACATTGGTTGTAATGATGATGGAAAAATTGTTGGTGTAGAAAATTCCAAGAAATTGTTGGAAGACATTCCGAATAAGATTACCCAGTCATTAGGGATCGTTGCGGATGTAAATCTGCTGGAAAAGGATGGCAAAGAATATATTGAAATAGTTGTTCCGGCTTATTCTACAAGCATTTCATATAAGGGCGTTTATCACTATCGCAGTGGAAGCACCAAGCAGGTTCTTACAGGCCCAGCGTTGGAAAGTTTCTTGAACGGTAAGCGGGGTGTTACCTGGGATAATATGCCAATTCCGGCGTTTAAAATGGAAGATGTTGAAGATTCTGTTGTTAAGAGATTTAAAGAATTAGCAGCTAAAAAAGGTCGTATAGAGCCTTCATTACTTGAAGAACCAAAAGAAGTGTTATTAGAGAAGCTTCACCTTACATCAGGTGGATATTTGACCAATGCTGCAATGATGTTGTTTTCAAAAGATCCGGAGAAATGGCAACTGGGTGCATTTGTAAAGGTTGGATATTTTGAAACAGATGCAGATCTTATGTATCAGGATGAGGTAAGAGGCTCATTGATTGAAATTGTAGATAAAATTATTGAGCTTATATACTTCAAGTATATGAGAGCAAAAATCACATATGTAGGGATGCAGCGAAGAGAACGTTACTTTGTTCCGGAGGCGGCACTGAGAGAAACATTACTTAATGCTTTATGCCATTCACAGTACAATTATGGTGTGCCAATTCAGATAAGTGTATATGCAGATAAGATGTATATCGCTAACTGCGGTCAGTTGCCAGATAATTGGACTGCAGAAAATTTAATGGGCAAGCATGCATCAAGACCTTATAATCCTAATATTGCAAATGTCTTTTATTTGGCTGGATTTATAGAAAGCTGGGGAAGAGGTATTGAAAAAATATGTGAAGCATGTAAAGCAGATGATTTACCTATGCCTGAATTTACAATAAATCCAGGTGATATTATGGTGAAATTTACTGCGCCGGAAGATAGAGTTGTGCATGGCCCAGGTAAGGTGATTGATAGGGTAGGTGTAAAGGTAGGTGTAGAGGTAGGTGAAGTATTATCTGATGGAGAAAAGATGGTGCTTGAATTATTAGAAATTGATCCGGGTATGACCTATGTATCTATGGCGGAAAAGCTTAGCATTAGTGAAAAAACAATATATAAAAGAATGAAAATGTTGCGTGATAAAGGAATAATTGTTCGTGTTGGAACAGATAAACAAGGGTATTGGAAAATAAATGAATAATTTACACCTACCATATTCGTAAATAATGTAAGGTGATAAAGGTAGGTGTAAAATGTTCCCTTTAAGAAAGCGAGAATAAAAAATGAATATTGAAGCAGAAAATCTTGACTCGCTTCGTAAATTGGTAAGGGAGCTACAAGAAGAGAATGCCTATTTAAAAGAAAAATTGAAGAAAGCAAATATAGTATATCCAGAAAGTAACGTATTTGAAGATAAAATGGAAGATACAGCGGAGTATGATCCTGACCAGGGCGAAAGAATTATTGATAAATTTATTACTGAAGATATGGCTAATAAGTATTTTGCCATGTTTTGGGGGAGAATCGATGTATATGCGAAGCGTGGAAAAAATGGAGGATATTTTCCACAGTGTGATAATCGTTGGAATGATAGACTATGTCCAAAACAAAGAGGTGAGAAAATTCGCTGTGAAGATTGTGAGAATACTAAGTGGACAAAACTTACTGCGAAAAAGATTGTTGAACATTTAGTAGGTTATAAGGAAGATGGATCGGATGTGCTTGGAGTTTATCCATTGCTTCCGGATGGAACATGTAGATTTATAGTATTTGATTTTGATAATCATGAGAAAGGTGCTGAAGCTACGGATTTTGCCAATGTTACAGAAGAATGGCATAAAGAAGTTGATGCACTTCGTATGATGTGTGAAAAGAATGGAATTACACCATTGATAGAGCGTTCTAGGTCAGGAAAAGGTGCGCATGTATGGATTTTCTTTAAGCGACCGATTTCGGCCTCTCTTGCTAGGAATTTTGGTTTCTTATTACTTGATAAAGGCCAATCTTCAATAAATATGAAGTCGTTTCAGTATTATGACAGAATGTATCCATGCCAGGATGTTTCAAGTAGTATTGGAAATTTAATAGCTTTACCACTCCAGGGACAGGCCTTGAAGAATGGTAATAGTGCATTTGTTGATAAGAATTGGAATGCTTATCCGGATCAGTGGGATATACTTTTGAATCATACTACTAAATTATCAGTTGAAGATATTGAATATTTTATGCAAAAATGGAAAGCGGAAATATCTGAAACAACAGGTGTTTCGTCAGCAGAGGTTGTCGATAGACCGAAGCCTTGGAAAAAGAAACAGTCATTTTTCAAATCTGATGTTATTGGTAAGATACATATAGTTCTTGGTGACGGGGTGTATGTCGATGCACTCAATCTTATGCCAAGAATTCAAAATCAGATTAGGAGTTTAGCAGCCTTTGATAATCCTATTTTTTATAAAAACAAGCGGCTGGGTTATTCGAATTATTATAATTTTAGTGCTATTTATATGGGACAGGACATAGATGGATACATACGGATTCCAAGAGGTCTTAAGGATACATTGATAAGTAATTGTAAAGAAGCTGGAATTGAATACGATGTTGTGGATCATCGGGAAAAAGGAAGACCAATCAGAGTTACTTTTAATGGTGATTTACGTACAGGTCAAGATCTGGCGGCGGATAGAATGCTCCAATATGATCATGGTGTGCTTAGTGCAACAACGGCATTTGGTAAAACGGTTGTATGCAGTTATCTCATTGCGCAGAGAAAGGTAAATACATTGATCTTGCTTCAAAGCAAGGACTTACTGGAACAGTGGGTAGAAGAATTAAATAAGTTTCTAAACATAAATGAAGAACCACCTATGTATAGGACCAAGACTGGTAGAGAAAAGAAAAGAGATAGTGCCATAGGTGTACTTACAGGAAATAAAAATACGCTTACAGGCATAATTGATGTTGCAATGGTAGGCTCTATGTATAGCAAGGGAAATTTTAATGAATTCATCAATTCCTATGGAATGGTGATTATGGATGAATGTCATCATTGTGGCTCGAATACTTCTGTTGAAGTAATGCAGAAAGTGAATGCGAGATATGTTTATGGTGTGTCAGCAACTCCCAAGAGGGGCGATAATCTTGAGAAAATCATTTATATGTTGCTTGGTCCGATAAGACATAGCTATACAGCAAAGGAACGTGCAGAGGCTCAAGGAATAGGTCATTTTGTATATCCAAGATTTACAAGAGTTATTGATACAAATGAATCAAAAAATGATATTAATGGTGCATATAACCTTATCAGCGATAATCAGATTAGAAGCGAGATGATTGTTGAAGACGCAAAATCGGCAATTGCTACTGGACGAACTCCTGTCGTTCTTACAAGATATAAGGAACAGGCTAAGATGCTATATGATAATCTGGTTGAAGCTGCTGATTATGTATTTTTATTATATGGAGATAATAGCGATAAGGAAAACTCGGAGATTAGACGAAAACTTAAAGAGATACCAGATGATAAATCTCTTGTTTTAATTGCAACAGGTCAGAAGATAGGTGAAGGTTTTGATTTCCCAAGGCTAGATACACTTATGTTAGCAGCACCTGTTTCTTTTGGAGGTCGTTTGGAACAATATGTAGGAAGACTTCATCGTGATTATACTGGGAAGAAAGATGTTGTGGTATATGATTATATAGATTCTCACATAAGAGTATTTGAAAGTATGTATGCTAAGAGGCTTAGGACATATAAGCGTCTAGGTTATTCTTTAATTTCAAATATGGTGCTAGAGAAACAAACTGCAAATGCGATTTATGACTCCGGAAATTATTCAGATATTTTTGAACAGGATTTGGTTGAGGCTGAAAAGAGGATAATTATTTCAAGTCCTCAAATTACACAAGATAAGATTGACAGAATGATCTATGTTACAAGACAAAGAGTGGAAGCAGGTTGTAAGATTACTGTAATAACGATTAATCCTGAAGGAACAGTGTATGGAAGTACAGCGCATTACTATTCGATGATAAGGCAGATGGAGGAAGCTGGAGTTCAAGTTATAGTTAAAGATGAGGTAGATGAGCATTTTGCACTTATCGATGATGAACTTGTGTGGCATGGAGGTATGAATCTTCTTGGTAAGGAAGATGTTTGGGATAATCTAATGAGAATCAAGTCGGCATCAGTGGCAGAGGAATTGTTGGAATTATCGTTAGGGAAAAGGAATGACGATAATTAAAGGTAGTGTACAGTTTAAGCGCAAAAGCTGACATTGGAAATGAAAAGTGGACATTGAAGGATAAAAGTGAACATTGAAAGGGTGTTAAAGCCCTTCACAAAACTATCCAAAACAAATCTGCGGACCTCTATATTATCCAATCCGGCAGCAGTATTTACAACGTTTTGCCATTACAATGGTGTCACAAAATATCGGCGTACCTGCCGTACGTTTACGAAGTTAAACGGTCTGTACGCCAAATGGAGTAGGCAGCACTGCTTAAACATGTTAAAATATCAAATGGTGTAAAAAGCCAGTAACCATGCGGGTTCGCGGTATGTTGGGTGCCTGGAAAATGATACCGCATGTTGAGACGGTATGCTTATTGTCCAAACTTCATGAAGTGAAGCATCATGTGAATGTGACACTGGGGATGGATGAGTTGGATTTAACTTCCGCAGAGAAAAAGGCAACTTATGAAGAGATAAAAGACTATGTGTTGGAGAAATATGGTTTGCCGGTTACTAATCTCTATATTGCACAGGTGAAGAGAAAGTGTGGTATTATTGAGAGGGAGAACTACAATAAGTCTCAGAAGGAGGATGCGAAGCAACCGCAGTGTCCGGAGGATAAAGAGAAGGCGATAAGGGATGCGCTGAAGCATTTTGGGATGGTGTAAAAGTAAAATGTCAAAAAAATACAAAATGGGTTTTGATATATGGGCATTGGTCCTTTTCGTGGTTATTATGATTCCTAATATCATTTGGTTTGCTATTCCGGCACCAAATGATATTTTAAGAACAGAATCAATTACAAAAATTCCGGATACGATAGCATCCATAAGTCAGATGGTGATGTTGGTTGCTTTGTGTGTATTCATAAATACAGAGCACGAAAAACGGAATGTAACTCGCTTTACTATGGCTGTAATAATCAACTGTGTGCTGTATTTTATATGTTGGATATTCTATTACATAGGTATAAGTGAAGCAGTTGTAATATTAGGGATGACGATATTTCCTTGTTTAGCGTTTTTGTTCTTTGCTATAGATAGAAAGAATAATATTGCAATCATCCCGATATCCATATTTACTATATGTCATTTGATATACGGAATTGTGAACTATATTATTTGACACAGATTGAAAGGATGAGAATATGTATTCATCAGAATATTGCGAAGTGAAATATGAGGAAATTTATAATGTGGTATTTGTGAAATGGAAGAAGTTTTGTATTTATGATGATTACAGAAAACCTTTGGAATACGCATTAGAAATCATAAAGCAGTACCAGTGTAATTATGTAGCAGATACTCGGAGTGGATTTGAAAATATACCGGAAGATACAAAATGGGTAGCTGATTATTTTATGCCAAAAGCAGCTATGTATGGATGCGAGTGTATTTATTTTATCATTGATAAGGATAACTCATTAAAAGAAGAACTTGAAGGGCAGGAATCGGCTTCATCTGATTTGATGCAGTTTAAGTATATCTATAAATTGGAAGAAATTTTGGAGTAAGGGCTACACAACCGAAGCAATGAAGCGAGTAATAGAATTTGCAATGGAAGAATTAAAACTCTCGCAGATTGTTGGCAGATATGCTAAAGAAAATCCTGCATCCGGTAGGGTTATGACTAAGCTTGGTTTTAAATATGAAAAGGATATTCCTTATGAATGCAACAATGGGGCGGTGAAACGAGAAGGGATTCAGTGTAGATTGCTAATTGATAATGAAATGTAAAGAGAGGTCTAAAGGATGACATATATTGATAAAGCAAAAGATTTGTTTGAACAGAAATTCCATTGTTCACAGGCTGTTCTCGCAGCCTTTGCTTCTGAGCTTGAAATAACCGAAAAGCAGGCATTAAAATTAGGAGCGTGTTTTGGGGCAGGTATGTGTAAAGGAGAAGTATGTGGAGCTTGCACAGGTGCGTTAATGGCTTTGGGACTAAAATACGGACAATCGGAGAAGGATGATTTAGAGAGCAGATGGAAAACGAATGATATTACATCTGAATTTCTTGAATCATTTCGTGAAGAAAACGGGTCGTATTTGTGCAAGGAACTATTGGGCTGTGATTTGGCAACGCCGGAAGGAATAGAATATGCAAAAACGCATAATTTATTTACAGAATTTTGTCCGGCAATGGTGGTATCAGCTACAAAAATTGCAGAACAGCTTATGAATAGATAATTTATGGAGACTCCAATGGAATACATAAAAGCAATAGAGAAGGACTTAGATGCAGTTTGGGAATTGGTGCAGGAAACGATAAAAACGGTATATCCAAAGTATTACCCAGCAGAAGTGGTAGATTTCTTTTGTGAACATCATTGCAAAGACAATATTGCAAAAGATATAGAAGATGGTCGGTTAGGTATATTAGTGGTTGATGATGCTATGGTAGGAACAGGCTGCTATAAAGATAATCATATTACTAGAGTGTATGTCAAACCAAAGTATCAAGGACGAGGATATGGAAGCTTTATTATGCAATGTCTGGAAGCTGATATTGCGAAGAAGCATGATTCAGTAGAGCTGGATGCATCACTCTCGGCGAGTCATCTATATGAAAAAAGAGGGTACAAGACTGTAAAACATGAAAAATGGAATGTTGAAAATGGCGTTGTCCTTGTATATGAGATTATGGAAAAGCCTTTGGCGAGTGTGGCTACGGATATTTGCTATGACGGAAGATTTTTTGTTCCGAAAATCAATACTGATAATGGCGAGGTAGATGGAAGAACTTTATTTGAGTATCATTAAAAAGGAACAGTCTTATGGGCTGATTATTCAGGTGGTGATGTTCTAAAGGGTCACATAATAGGTTGTGTTGCCCAAAATGGAGAATTAGATTTTTATTACCAACATGTAAACACTCAGAATCAGTTAAAGGTAGGAAAGTGTCACAGTGTTCCTAAAATATTGGATGATGGGAAACTGGAATTGGCTGAGAAATGGCAATGGCTGAATGGTGATAATTCAGAAGGAGAATCAGTTGTTGTTGAGCGATAGCTAAGCGACGAGGTGTGTACTTATGAAGAAGATAGAAGTGTACGAACCATATTTTTTCTTGTTTTTTGGATTATTTCATTTACATAGAATATGGGGACTTGTAGATAGAGAATCCTATGCTTCATTTTGGGTAGGCGTTATGGAAAACAAAGGAATATTCTATTTTTTGTTGATGGGGATATTGGCGGTGTTGTGTATACTTGGTATCCGTACTTTTTTTAAGAATCCGCATAATAACTATTGGTGGAGATGGATATATCTGTTTGGCGGAAGTTATGTATTGTTTGATTTGTTTGCTATAGCTACGGGCTGGGCTTTCTGGAAGAATTTGATACTTGCTATGTATGACACGGCTGCCTGGTATTGGAATGTGTTGTGGGTATCGTTTATAGTGCTGGGCTTGTTAGTTTTTGTGTTGGGTATTTACTTGCTGAAAAAAAGAAGAACAGCAGTATTGTAAGTGTGAAGGAGTAAAGATTACGGATTTTAATTATGATAGCGATTGAGGCACTGGCACTACATATCTTTGTAATATCTCGTAGGAATCAAGGGCGCACTTCTATACATCCCTTGAATGTATCCGTGCGAGGTCCATCTAAGGGATGCACCTGATTGGCTGCGCCGGTTTTGCCTACGCTGTGCTACGGAGAGTTTCACAGTAATAATTGGGATATGGTAAAAGGGCAAAATTTTGCCGTTGATGTATTGGTTCAAGTATTGCATAATAGCAGTGGAGATAGTTTACCCAAAATTCAAAAATCATAAAAGTAATGAGAGCCTAAACCCTGATGGTTTGGGCTATTTTCAATGGGAGAACTTTTTTGATTACCTTTACACGGAGACAAAACCAGTCAAAAAGGGTGGAAAAACGGGGAAAATATTTCACAAACTTTATTATTACAATTTCACAAAATATAGAATTAGCACTTTGGAAGAAATTCTAAGGTGCTTTTTCTATGTTCATTTTTAAGAAGGAGGAAAGCGAAAAATGGCAAAACAAAAATCATTGGAAGACTTAAGAAAGGAATTATCCGAAAAGGAGGCGGAGCTTGAAAAAGCAAAGCAAAAGTTAGAGCAGGTGGAACACAAAATGAACCGCTTGCAAAACAAAATTAAGACGGAATCAAAGAAACAGAGAGATTCAAGAACGCACGCATTATGTTTTAAGGCAGGGCATTTGGAATATGTATTTCCTGTGATTAAGGATTCTGGAAAAACAGAGTTTATGCAATTTATTGATGGATTGGCAGCGTTACCCACAGTGAAGGAGTATGCTGCTAATTTTGTGTATCACCCTATTGAGGCGGTGGAGGACTAATGGCAATTTATCATTTTCATGTAACGCAGATTTCCAGAGGGAAAGGGCAGACAGCAGTTTCAGCAGCTGCTTACCGGGCAGGAAAAAAGCTTCATGATAATTATTATGGAGAGGAACCGGATTATACCAAGAAGGGTGGTGTGCTTTATACAGAGATTATTCTGCCAGAGCATGCACCAAGGGAATATGCAGACAGGGAAACTTTATGGAATGCCGTTGAGTTTGCAGAAGCAAACGGAAGAGCTCAGCTTGCCTATTCTTTTGATTTTGCACTTCCTAATGAATTGTCCGATGAGGAGAATCTTGCACTGGTAAGAAAATTTGTATCAGAGAATTTCACATCAAGAGGAATGATATCGGATATGGCGATTCATAAACTAGGAAAAAGTCCGGGAGATATTCCAAATCCACATGTACATGTACTGGTTCCTATGAGACCGTTAAAGGAAGACGGAACATGGGGAAACAAACAACGGAGAGAATATATTTTGGATGAGAATGGAGAACGTATCAAGGGCGCGGATGGAAAATATTTATTTAACGCTGTGAAGACCACGGTTTGGGGTGCACCGGAGACTTTGGAGCAGTGGAGAGCAAATTGGGCGAAAGCAGTGAATGATGCCTTGGAGAAAAAGGGATTTTCCGAACGGATTGACCACCGGTCCAACGCAGAGAGAGGGCTTGATGCATTATCGACTATTCATGAGGGAGCGGCGGTTCGTGCTATGGAGAAACGAGGCATCCGTACAGAAAAAGGAGAATGGAACCGCTATATTAAATCCATCAATCAGACTATGAAAAAGCTTCTTTCGTATATTGCAGGGATGCGGGAAGCAATAAAGGAATTAAAGCAAGAAGAGGCAAAGTCAAAAGCAGAGAACAGTGAATTGAGCAGTGCGCTCTTTTTTTATTTGGAGAAAAATGCAGAAAAGGGTTATCGGGCAGGGACAAAGGTAAAAATGACAGCAGAAACGTTAGCCTTTGTGGAAAAATATCATATTTCAAAGCTGGATGATTTTCAGAATGTTGTTACAAATTTGTATAACCGAGTTGCCTCACTTCGAAAGGAGATTCGTGAATTACAGGTAGAGAAAAAGGGCGTAGATGAAATATTACGAATGTCCCAGCAGTATAAAGAGATGCTTCCGGTTTATAAGGAATGGTATACCATTTCAAATCCAAAGAAGAAAGCGGATTTTGAAACAGCACATCAGGGAGAACTGATGAGGTTCCATATGGCGGAACGTGTACTAAAGAAGAATTATCCGGATATGAGAATTCCAGTGAAGGCTTTAAAAAGAAAATCAGAGGAACTTGCTTCTGCGATAAAGGGAAGTTCTCCGGAATTGGAGAAAGCGAAGGAAGAAGCAAAACAGGCGTATAAGTTAAAGTGCCGGATTGCAGATACGTATAAACAAACACAGAAAAATACGAAAAGAGAGGAACAAAGCTTATGAGAAAGAAGAATACAGTTGTAATAAAACAAAGAGATGAGTGGAGCGGATTGGCGCAGTTTCTGGGAGATATGATAGCCAAATATGCAGAGGATATGGATTTCGAATCCCTTCCTGATCCGGACCAATATTTGCTACGACAATTTATGCTAAAGTCGTATAAGTATGTGGTGAGAGCAAGTATCAAAAGAAATAAGAGTAGAATTTACGTTGAAATAGTAGTTGCGTTATGATAAAATATTCATAAGTATGAATTTATAAATACGGAACGATGAACAACGGGAGACGAGCTATGATTATCAGTGAAAGAATTTTTAAAATAATTAAGGAAAAGAATATAACACAGGCAGAGTTTGCTAAGCGTGTCGGAATTGCTACAAGTACTGTCAGTGAGTGGAAAAAGAAAAAGACGAATCCTTCTGCTGACAAGATTATGGATATTTGTGTTGCTCTTGAGGTAACGCCTGAGGAACTTTTGACGGGAAGAGGAATTGATGAAGAAAACGGTTTTACGGAGATGGAAAGCAAGGATAGATTGACGCCAGTTGATTGGCAGATAATTGACGATTTCCACGGAATGAAGGAAGCGCAGAAAAGAAGGCTGCTAAAGTATATGGAAGCGTTGAAGCAGTTAGAAGAACTGGAGGAGTTGGAGTAGGTTGTGGTTGCATAATGTGACCGCAAATCAATTTTGTAGTATATTTGGTGAAGACGCAATTTGCGACTTCACCAAATAATGAGATAGTCAGAGAAAATCGAAGTCACGATTGATTTTAAATTACGGACGAAAGAGGGAGGTTACGATGGAAAAGTTAGCAGAAGTTATGTCGGTAGAGAATATTCAAAATAGAGTATATGTGATACGTGGGCAGCAGGTTATGTTGGATTTTGATTTGGCAGAGATTTATGGATATGAAGTGAAAAATCTTAATCAGCAGGTAAAACGTAACATTGTGAGATTTCCGGAAGATTTTATGTTTCAATTGACTCGAGAAGAGATAGATTTCGTGAAATCACAAATTGTGATTTCACGAGAAAATAATTTTTTTGAAGGTCAAGGTGGTGGACGAAGAACATTGCCGTATGCATTTACAGAGCAAGGCATCTATATGCTCGCTACCGTTCTCAAAGGTGAACTTGCTGAACAACAAAGCATTTTTATCATGCGTGCGTTTCGTGAGATGCGTCATTACATAAAACAAAATCAGCAGTTTGTTACACAGTCGGAGATGCGCCTTGTTACAGCAAAAGTATCGGAGATATCAGTGCAGGTTGCAGGTGTCGTAGATTGGAAGAATAAAGTAGAAGAAAGATTTGATAGTATTCAAAGAAGTATAGATACACTTAATGATAACTTTGTTTCGGATAAGGATTTCAAAAATTTCGTTATATATAAAGGTCAGAAGTTTGAAGCAGATGCGGCATATATAGATATATATCAGCAGGCCAAGAAGAGTATTTATGTGGTGGATGATTATGTAAATACAAAGACTTTGCAACTTCTATCACAGAAGCAAGCAGGAGTAGAAGTAATTCTTTTTACTGAAAATGGTCATGGGAAAAGAGGATTTTTGACAACAGCTGTAGTAAGTGATTTTGTTCAGCAATATCCAGCTTTACGAATAAAACCGAA
>CAYUKO010000026.1:0-31522 GCA_964445375.1 uncultured Roseburia sp. | reverse complement strand
ATTTTCACTCATCACAAATGGATTTTTACCCCATATTCCTTCATCCACAGATTAATCTGCAGATAATAAGCAAGCATCTGTGGCCCTGCCATAAGCTGACCATACCAAGGCTTTGCATAGGACATCGGTGTTTCCAGAAAGACCTTTGCCTTCTTTACATCAATCAACTGTCTCACCGGCTCATCCTCACACTTCAAAATTTCTGCAAAGGCTTCCTTTAACATTCTTTCATAAGCCGGATGATAGGTCTTTGGATATGGACTCTTCTTACGAAATAACACACTGTCGGGCAGCAATCCTTTTGCGGCATGACGAAGCAGACCTTTTTCTGTATCTCCAAGGAATTTCAATCGCCACGGAACATTATACAGGTATTCCACAATTCTATGATCTGCAAATGGCACTCTTGCTTCCAAACCGTGATACATGCTCGTTCTATCCATTCTTTCAAGCAATGTTGCCATAAACCATCTCAGATTCAGATACATAAGTTCCCTGCGCCTTGCCTCTTCCTCGTTTTCACCAGCAAGCCTTGGTGTCTTTGCTATGGTTTCTTCATACGCAGCAAGCGAATACTCACCAAGCTTTAATTCCTCTACCAGTTCCGGCTTAAGCAGCGCAGTCCTTGCCTCCATATCATAGCTCCACGGAAAGGCATTTCTCTCAAACATATCCTTACGATAAAACCAAGGATAGCCACCAAAAATCTCATCTGCGCATTCTCCTGTCAACGTTACCCGAAAGTTCTTGCTTACTTCTCCACAGAAATAGATCAAAGAAGACTCCACATCTGCCATGCATGGAAAATCTCTTGCCTTCATGGCATCATAAAGATGTGAATACAGATTCTGATTACTGCATACGAGGATAGTGTGGTCTGTGCCCAGATACTCTGACATTTCCCTGGCATATGGCGCATCCTGTGTGGGCTGAAAGCTGTTTGAAGCAAAGTATTCGTCATTTCCTTCAAAATCAAAGGAATATGTCGAAAGCTGCATGCCCTTTTCCTTCATGCAGGTATTGGCTACGGAGGTAACAATACTACTGTCTAGTCCTCCAGATAAAAACGTGCAGACCGGAATATCCGATAGTAACTGCATACGAATGGCATCACGAATGAGAAATGCTGTTTTTTCAATGGTTTTCTCTTCACTATCTTCATGTTCATGTCCTTCCAGCTGCCAGTAAACTCCTTTTCTTAGTCCATTCTCGTCTATCTGGCAAAAGGTTCCCGGCTCTACCTCGGTCACTCCCTCATATACGGTTTTTCCACATGTATGAGCAGGCCCTAAAGAAAGCAGCTCACATAAGCCCTGTCTATCCATGCTTGCAATATTCTTGTCAAAGCTTAACATTGCTTTGATTTCTGATGCAAAGAGCACCTCATCGCCTCTTACCAGATAGAACAATGGTTTCACACCCATTCGGTCCCGGCAAAGAGTGAGCCGTTTCTTCTTCTCTTCCCATACAGCAAACGCAAAGATTCCGTTTAGATGCTTTGCAATGTCGATTCCCAACAACGCATATCCCTTTAAAATAACCTCGGTATCACAGGTTGTTTCGAATACGACACCTTTTTGCTGCAACTCCTTACGAATCTCATGCATATTATAGATTTCGCCATTATATACAATCACATACTTCTCGGAATCCGCATGGAAAAACATAGGCTGTGCACCCATCTTCAAATCCAGAATCGAAAGTCTTACATGTGCCAGACCACACGAATCACATAGGTAAATCCCTTCTCCATCCGGTCCTCTGTGCTTCTGTGCACGGTTCATTTCTTCTAATACGCCCTCGTACCGTTCCCTGCTCTGTTTCATTCCTCCATTACGTCGATATATACCACTGATTCCACACATACAGCTCTACTCCCTTTCCTACTCTCTCATGATACCCTTTTTCGGTACCTTCTATCCACCAATAATAGGCTGGAGCTGTTTGTGATCCAGTGCTGCCTGTGCCGCCGGAACGAGCTGATCCAGATGCGCAATCATGGAACTTGGCTTTTTCTGTGGGTCATCCTGCCCAAACGGAACAAAGTAAATATTCTTCACATTCATGAGCAGACCAATATTCTTAAAATTCATACTCAATGCATCATTGGTCGCTATGGATAACAATAATGGCTTTTCATTTCTTAAATGTGCTTTTGCAGCCATCAATACCGGGCTGTCCGTAATGCCGCAGGCAAGCTTTGCTATGGTATTCCCTGTACATGGCATGATAATCAGCAAATCAAGAAAGCCCTTTGGCCCAATGGGCTCTGCGGTTTCTATGGAATCCATTGCCTCATTCTCACATATTTCTTCTATGGTTTTCCTGAATTCTTTCGCCTCCCCGAATCTACTATCTATACTCTGCGCCTGAAAAGAAAGAATTGGATATAACTCTGCCCCTTCTCTTTTCAATGTTTTTAATTCCTCTATGGCTGCTTTATACGTGCAAAAAGAACCTGTAAAACCAATCCCTATCTTCAATCCTGCAAGCTTCATGTGTTGCCTCCCTGTTTTTCGATGATATACTGCTTTAATATCTCTGCGGATGACACAGGAGCATATTTGGCTGGAAGTGCAGAACAGATATAGACTGTAATTCCAAGCTCCTTTGCCGCTTCCACATCTACTCCATACGGCATGGACGCAATCTCATAGACAATTGCTTCTTTCTTCAAATGAGGAAGCTCCTGTTTTGTCAGAATCCTCGCCGGTATCGTATTTACAATGACCGAGTACTCACCCATAACACCGGGCAAAGCATCCAGTTTCACTGTATGATATCCTCCTACGTATGCCTCCATCAGGGCATTCTCTGACCTTGCTGCAACACTAACCTTGGCATCCAGTGCTTTTAACTTTGCCGCCAATGTTCTGGCGCATTTTCCAAAACCAAGTACAAGTACCTTCGTTCCGTGAAGATTCTGCGGATAGGTACGAATGATTTCTGCAAGCGTTCCTTCTGCGGTTGCTATGGAATTGTAAATAGCAATGGTATTCTCCTCCATATAATCATAGCAGACAACACCTTTTTCCAAGGCTTTCCGCTTCCACTCTGCATCGATACAACCTGCAAAGATACTCTGCCCTGCTCTTACATATTCCAACAATTGCTCTTTCGTAATCACTTCTCCCTGCTGTATGTTAAGCTTATCCCCCTTGCACATCGGTATCGGAAGCAACAGATTCTTTGCCTTGGATACTGCCTGTTCTATGGAGGTGGCTTCTTCTGCATTTTCACACACTTCCCCTACCCCGAACCGGATACAGGAATGCTTTCCTGCAAAGCTTTGAAGTAATAACACCTGGCGCATATCGCCACCAATCACTGCATATTGATACGTAAAAATAAAAACACCCCACATCATTTTTCATTCACTTATTTAGTATATGAAAAAATCTCTGTAGGGTGCTGATTTATTGATTGTTCAATTCTATATTAAATTCCGACACAGATGTCATAAGACTTCTCGAAAACTTCACCTGCTGCAAGCTGATTGCTCCATTCTCTCTGCTCTAATGTGCCTGTAAAATCTTCCTTGTCACATCTTCCATACCATGGTTCGATACAGACAAATGGTGCATTCTTCTTCTCTGGTGACCAGATTCCAACAAGCGGTGCATCAAAGCTTACGGTAATATATGCCTTACCCTGTGGATTTACCAACGAAACCTCGCTTACCTGACTGTTCTCGATGACATAAGCACTTTCATCAAAGAAACCTTCTTCCAGCTTATGGCTTCCATTGTCCAGTTTAAGTACATATTCCTCATCACGTAATAATCCGTTTTCTGCATTTAAGAAATAGTAGCTTACCTGATCCTTTGCGTTCATTTGGATGCTGTATGCGGTCTGCTCCTCGCCCTCATTGATTGGACACATGAATGCAGGATGTGCTCCAATGGAGAAGTGCATATCCTTCTTCTCTTCACGGTTTGTTACCTTCCAGATTACCTTTACGGTACTTCCTGTCAGGCGATAACCAATCTCAAGACAGAATGCAAATGGATATTTTGCAAGAGTCTCTTCATTTGCTTCCAAAGCAAACCAGATTTCTTCTGCTTCCTGCTTTGTACAGGTAAATTCCATATCTCTTGCAAAGCCATGCTGTCCCATTGCATATTCCTTGCCTTCGTATGTGAACTTGGCATCTCTTGGCTTTCCTACAACCGGGAAAAGAACAGGAGAATGTCTTCCCCAGTACTTCTTATCTCCACACCAGAGATATTCTTTGCCATTCTTATCCTTGATAGAAGTCAGCTCTGCGCCAAAGCTTTCAAAGCTTACTGTTAAGCTGTCATTTTTTAATTCGTATGTCATGTTAAATCACGCCTCTCTTTATTATTCTGCTACGGTAGATGCAATTAACTGCATGTTGCCCTGCATCTCTACTTTACCATAGCCATTTGGAATAATAAAGTGGTCACCCTTCTTCACCATCTGTCCATCGATGATTCCATCACCTTCGATAACACTCATGATTAAGAATGGATAATCCTGATTAATTTCTGTCTTTCCAGCTACATCAAGCTTCCATA
Source organism: uncultured Roseburia sp. (assembly GCA_964445375.1). Taxonomy (GTDB): domain Bacteria; phylum Bacillota; class Clostridia; order Lachnospirales; family Lachnospiraceae; genus COE1. The sequence continues at coordinate 26,984 of CAYUKO010000026.1, read as the reverse complement.
CCTGATAGTAATCACAGGAAATGAGAAGATTCATCTTGTTTGCTTCTAATTCGCCTACATGCTTTACGCTATCCTCTGCTGACTTTGCAGGAACAGTAATAACATCGATGCTCTTCTCAATATGAAGCTCTCTTGGCTTTCCGTTAGAAAGTCTGTCATAGTCATATACACGATAGGTAATATCTGAGTTCTGCTGTGTTTCAAGAATCTGGATACCACCTTTGATTGCGTGAACCGTTCCCGGATCAATCTGGATAAAGTCACCCTTCTGAACAGGAACCTGACGAAGGAAATCTGACCACTTTCCTTCACGAATCATAGAAGTCAGCTCTTCCTTATCCTTGGCATTATGACCGATTACCAGAGTTGCTCCTTCCGGTGCATCAAGGATATACCAGCACTCTGTCTTACCAAGAGAACCATTTTCATTTACCTCAGCATATGCATCATTTGGATGTACCTGAATACTTAAATCCTGTTCTGCATCGATAATCTTGATTAACAATGGGAATACCTTGCTATCCACATTACCGAACATTTCCGGCTGCTCTGTCCACAACTGGCTTAAGGTTTTTCCACCAAAGCTTCCACCATTGATTACACAGTCTCCGTTTGGATGTGCGCTGACACCCCAACACTCACCTGTCTTTTCTCCCGGAACTTCGTAGTTCCATTCTGTACCGAGCTTTTCTCCGCCCCAAATCATCTGCTTAAATACCGGCTGCATATATAAAATTTCTTTTTTCATCTGATTCACACTTAAAATCCTTCCATTTGTTTCCATTATTTTCTGATACCAGTAAGCGGAGTCCTTGACAATACGCTTCTGTGTTACATAATCCACGTATACAATTCCAAAACGCTCACTATAACCCTTATCCCATTCAAAATTATCTAAAAAGGTCCATAAGAAATATCCCCGTACATCAGCTCCTTCATCGACTGCTTTCTGTAAAGCACATAGATATTTATCCAGAAAATCAATTCGATTGCTGTCATGTACTCTGCCATCTGCGGATATCTGGTCATGACATGCCATACCATTTTCCGTGATATACATTGGCATCTGATATCTGTCATACAGGAATTTCACACCCCAATAGAGACATTCCGGTGTTACCGGCCAATTAGTCGCAGTCTTAGGAAATCCCGGTGTTCTGTCCACATATTCGGGATTGCCGTCCTTGCCCTGTCTAATCCAATAACCATTGTAAATATTCTGTCCCATGAAATCAAGCGGTTGATGAATAAGCTCCATATCCTCATCCGTAATTTCCGGCAGATATTCGGCATATTTCTTCAATCCCTCTTCCGGATACTTTCCTAAGAATACCGGATCGTTGAACCATGCTACATTCCATGTCCAGTTCTCAAGTGGCTGATCAAATCCAAAGTATACTTTTCTTGCTGCCTCAATATCCTCAGGACTGTTCGTATAGGGATATGCAACACCACAAGTTGGCGCATAACCAATCTTAATTGGCTGCTTTGCATATTTACGAAGCTCCTGAACTGCGCTTCCGTGTGCCTTTAACGCATTGTGAGCAATCTGGAACACCTTCTTTGGCTCCAGCTTTAAGCCTGGCGCATGCACACCACTCAAATGGCCAAGTCCAACAAAGCATTGTGGCTCATTTAAGGTAAAGAAGTACTCAGCGATATCTGAGAAATTCTCCGCAACAACACGTGCATATTCCGCAAACCACTCTACGGAATCCGGATGTAACCAACCACCTTTTTCCTGTAAGGCAAGCGGATATTCCCAGTGAAAAAGAGTTACAAACGGAGTAATTCCATTCTTCTTCATCTCAAGAATCATATCACGGTATAATGCAATGGCTTTCTCATTAACCTTTCCCGTACCTTCCGGCAGAATTCTTGCCCAGCTTAGTGAAAAACGATATGCCTTTACGCCAAGTAAACGCATCAGGGCAAAATCTTCCTTATATCTGTGAATATGATCACAAGCTACATCTGCGCTATGATTCTCGTATACTTTTCCTTCTCTTGCAAAGGCATCCCATACATTGTCGCCTCTGCCGTCTTCCTTATCTGTACCCTCTATCTGATAGGCACTGCTTGCAACACCCCATACAAAATCGTTCTGAAACATGCCAATACCTCTCTTTATTCTAATTGTCTAATGTACTCTGTTAAAACCTCTGCCGCCTGCTTATGACACAAAGCACCCGGATGCTGTCTGGAACCGACACTTATGTCATTTGTGCCCGGAAGCTGCAGATAAGATACCTTCTGGTCGCCTGTTTCCTGCAAATACAGCGAAATACCGTCCAAAATCGGCATTTGGAAAGAAAGTCCAAGCATTCCATAGCACCAGATAATCCGTGCTTTCTGATTACACTCACGTAACGTATGCAAGAAATCTGCAACCGCACGTTTGAATGCTTTTAAATCCTCTTCACAGTAGGTACCATCCGGATTCTTACGCATCTTATGGCGCTCTCCTGTCTTCTCATCTACCCATTCCGGCTGGTCAAAGGAAGCTGCATCATTCGTACCAAGATTGACAACAATCACATTCGGCTGCCACTGTGTAAAATCATGAGCTTTGTTTCCACCAAGGCGCTCATTCTCCTCACCGGGCATTAGGCTGCATATTTCTTTATAATACTTCGGAATAGAGCCCTGTCTGTTGTTATCCCATGTATTGTATACACCCCATCCGCTCTGGGAAAAGACACGGTACTCCGCATCCAGTTCCTTTGCCGTCAGATAGGTATAACTTTTCAGTGACGAGAAGAACATCGGAATCCAGTCTTCTTCTTCCTTTGCCCCAAATAAGCCTTCTCCTGATGTAATGCTGTCTCCAATAAATTCTATTTTCAACTTTTTCTCATCCACAGGATAAAAGGTTCCATCATGACGCAAGGCATGAATATGAATATAGGAATTCCCATCACCGCTCATCGCCTGCAAATCCTTATAGAATCTGATGTTCTTTACTTTCTCAGGGTTCATACCACGAAAAAGAGGAATCCAGTATCTGCCCTTCATCAGCATCTGTCTTCCAATCCAATCTCCATTTACCGTATAGCTAAACCATGGTTCATAGAGATCATAGGTAACTTCAACTTCAACCCATAATTCAGAACCTGACACATTACATTCAAAACCACTTGCAGACCAGAATAAAGTCAGTGGTTCCCGACATGTCGTTGTTCTTCCATGAATCTTCAATTCCTGTATTTCTTTTACCGCTGTTTCCACCATAACTTTGTCCCTCATGATTCATACCCTTAACTACAACAAGAGACCATGGATGACTTCCGCATCCGGAATCAGTCCACAGTCTCCAGTTCATTCAATCCTTTATGCGAATTTGTGCATGCACAAATTTGCCAATTAAAAAATCTTCCGTTTATGGATTTTTTAATTTATCTTCTTCCGATTTCCTTATCAGACTCAGAAAGCTTGCTATTTGTCTTGATATAATCTACGATATCATCGATTTCTGTAAATGCAAGACCAACATAGCTGTCAGCTGCACCATAGTATACAGCAATTCTTCCTGTTTCAGAATCATGGATTGTTGCACATGGGAAGCATACGTTAGGAACGAAGCCTCTCTCTTCATACCACTCTTCTGGAGTTAAGATAAAGTTCTCACATCTGTACTTAACGATAGATGGATTATCAATATCAAGGATTGCACCACCGATAGAGTATACGTATCCGTTACAGGTTCCGCTTACACCATGGTAGAATAATAACCAGCCTTCGCTTGTTTCGATAGGAGCAGCACCGCCACCAATCTTCAATGACTGCCACCACTCATTTCCTTTACCCATAACATGTCTGTGCTTACCCCAGTATGTAAGGTCAGGACTTTCACTAACGAAGATATCACCAAATGGTGTATGACCACTATCAGAAGGACGGCTTAACATCATGAAGTTGCCGTTGATCTTTCTTGGGAATAATACAGCATTTCTGTTAAATGGTAAGAATGGATTCTCAATTCTTGTGAATGTCTTGAAATCTGTTGTCTTTGCCATACCGATTGCTGCACCGTAGAAATCTCCACACCAGATAATGTAGTATGTATCTTCTACCTTAACAAGACGAGGATCGTATGCATATACTGGCATAAATGGCTTGCCTTCTTCGTCTACGAAGTTAATCTTGTTCTCTTCGAAATCCCAATGAATAGCATCCTTGCTTCTTCCCATGTAGATGTAAGGAATACCGTTTGTCTGCTCACCACGGAACACACCGATAAATTCATCGCCATATGGCATAACAGCACTGTTAAAAATTCTTGCTACACCCTTAACAGGATTTCTTCCGATGATTGGATTCTCTGTATATCTCCAGATTGGAGCATCCTTTAATCCTTCTGGTCTGTCCTGCCAAGGCATATTCTTAACTGGATCACTAAAAATCTTTACTTTGCTCATTGTTTCATCTCCTCATAATCAATCTTTTAATTTGTTACCATTTATTAATAAGAACCGATAACGGAAACCAGATAAAATGGCACCTTATCGTCCTCATGTGTTGTTATAATCTCGATTTCCGCCTTGTGCTTTCCACATGGAAGATGCTCTGCTATCGTATCAATATGCAGGCTGTCTCCCCAGGTTTCTTCGAAGTTACCATCCAGAATCACCGCATGATCTACATCGCCATCCACAATCGCTCTTGCAATTGGAGTTGGCTGAACAACCGACTTGCGATACTGAGCTGCAATACAGCTACCCTGTACCTCAAAGGTGAGCACTGCTCCCTTTTGATTTGAAGTCCATCCTTTTCGGAAGATTTCACGTATATCATTCTGCGGTGTAAAATCAGCGGTAAATCCATCATTTAATGGATTACAGTTATCATTCTGATAACGATAGGAATTCTCATAAGCATTTGCCGTCAATGGTTCCGGCATTGGTGTTTCCTGTTCTTTCTCTTCGTCCAGATTCTCATATACAAGATCCAGAAAATGAGTAATCACACCAGCTACCAGAGAATGACCTTCATCATTTGGATGTAAATCATCTTCTGTCACATCACGACTTGTAAATGTTCCATCCAAAACCTTTGCATAGAGCGTTGGCTTCATGCTGACACAAGGAATCTGATATGCCTCTCCAATGGTGTTATGCTTTTCCTGTGCGTTCACGCCATCATCATATCTTACATTATTGACAATCAGCATAGCCGGCTTATCTTCACTATTGTAGATATGTCTGACCAAACCTTCGTAGGTTTCCATAAAGTGATCTGTATTATCATCATTTACACTGAATTCTACTGTTGTAAAATCAATATGATGTGCCAGCAAATCACTATCCACTCTTGCTACACCAAACTGAGAGGTTGTTCCACCAATTCCTGCATTTACATACTTTACCTCGGTATTCGGGAATTTCTTCTTCCACCACTCATATACCAAGTATGCATAACAGGTTTGAGGTGTCGAAGATAAGCATCCCTGAGTGATAGAACCACCCAGGAAGCCTACTGTAATGCTTTCTCCCTTTGCCGCTTTTCTCATGACCTGCTTTATACGATACCAGTTACCGCTATTTAGGATTCCCAAATGATTGTCAATCAGATACTTGCTCATACCATTTCTCCTGACTGTACCTTATTTATTCTTGTTCATGTACTCTAAATTCTTGCGGATAAACTCACATCTCTGCTCTACACACTTAACACTTCTTAATGGATCTTCTGGTGTATTGAATACATAATCCACTAATTTGTCAATTGTTGTAGTAGCTACATGAAGTCTTGTATCGCTGGAAGCATAGTAAATATATACTTCTCCGTTATCTCTTGCGATAGCACCGTTGGTAAATACTACGTTTGAAACGTCACCAACTCTTTCGCTTCCAAGTGGAGCGATTAAGAATCCGCTTGGCTCAGCGATAACCTTAGTAGGATCTTCTAAGCTTGTTGCGAATGCATAAATAACATAACGAAGTCCGGCTGCTGTATTACGAACACCGTGTGCAATGTGAATCCAGCCCTTTTCAGTCTTAATAGGAACTGCGCCAGCACCGTTCTTAGCTTCTGTGATTGTGTGATACTTTCTCTTGCTTGTGATGATTTCTTCATCGATTACAGCATGAGTAATATCGTCGCAAAGACCGAATCCTACTCCTCCGCCGCTTCCTGTATCAATGAAATCATCCATTGGTCTTGTATAGAAAGCATACTTGCCATTTACGAATTCAGGATGAAGTACTACATTTCTCTGCTGAGGAGAATTTAAAGTCTTTAAGTTTTCAAGTCTTTCCCAAGTCTTTAAATCCTTTGTTCTTACAATACCTGCTGCTGCAACTGCTGCAGATAAATCATTTACTGTTGTATCCTTGCTTTCAGAACAGAATACACCATAGATGTAACCATCTTCATGCTTTGTAAGACGCATATCATATACGTTTGTCTCTTCTGGACATACATCATCTAAAAGAATTGGATAATCCCAGAAACGGAATCCATCGATACCGTTGTCACTCTCTGCTACTGCAAAGAAAGACTTTCTGTCATTTCCTTCTACTCTTGCTACCAGATAGAACTTACCATCTAACTCAATAGCACCGGAGTTAAATGCACAGTTTACACCAAGTCTTTCCATAAAATATGGATTTGTCTCTGGGTTCATATCGAACTTCCAGAATGGTGGAATATGATCTCTTGTTAATACAGGATACTTATAACGATCATAGATTCCGTTATAGAAATCTGTTTTCTCATTCTTACGAGTTACAACAGCCTCGTAACGCTGCATAATTTCTTCACATTTCTTCTGAAACATCTTATTAATTCCTTTCATGCTCTCTATAACTTTCGATTACAGATACCGTTTACATTCTCTTGATTGCTTCGAAGCACATTCTTCCATTGTGATAAGGACACTTCCATGGCTCTACGATTGGTCTGTCTGTATAAGGATTACCCTTTTCATCTACAAGCCAGTACCATTCTCTTCCTGCTGTATATCCATCTCTTTGATCGATGACATGTGCTTTAATGAACTCCCATACAGCCTTGGCAGAAGCAAGATACTTCTGACCTTCCTCGGTGTCCTTTCCACACTTCTCAGCAGCATTCAAGAAACCTACTACAGTTTCAGCCTGTACCCACCATACACGGTTGGTATCATCAACACCCTTTTCGCATTCATTGCTTAAGGATTCACCATTGAACGCAAGCTTAGATACCTGTCTTACTAAATCTAAAGTAATCGGTGTCATCTTCTCTTCGTATTTCTTCTCAGCGATAACTTCAACACTTCTGTCTACAAGCCATGCAGTCTCAATATCATGTCCGTAGGAATGAAGATCAATAATGGTATTCCACTTCTCATCGAAGAATACTTCCTGTCTGTGAAGTTCAGGATTATAAATCTTCTCTGCGATTAAATCCATCATCCACATAATCTTTTCTTTCACTACCGGATTCTTATCTACTCGATAAAGCTCTGTATATGCTTCAAATACATGAAGCAGTGTATTCATGGTCTTAGATGCCATTACACCATTCTCAGAAAGCTTTTCATTGTCAATTTCATGGAAGTTCTCATCAAAAGCCTCTTTGTATCCAAGTTCATCACGCATCTTGGACTCAATCAGTTCATACAGCTTATAAGCCATTTCCAAAGCTTCCTTATCTCCACTTGCTTCATAGTAAGAAGAAAGTGCATAAATGGAAAATGCCTGATTGTATGTATGCTTTAATGTTTCTTCCGGTGTTCCGTCATACTTTACTGACCAGAACACACCATCATTTTTACTATCCCAACAATGCTCCTTAAGGAAGGCAAAGCCATGCTTTGCTTCCTCAAGTAAGGACTCATCCTTAAGCAATGTATATGCATTTGCAAAGAACCAGGTAATACGGCTGTTCAGAATACAACCCTTTACTGCTGTCTTATCAACCTTATGTTCATAATCCATCCAGCCGTAATAGCCACCGTTCTCATCATCTCTTAAACTTTTCCAGAAAGGGATAATATCATTTATCAGGTGTTCTCTGATTTCATTCTTCATCAATGTTCTACCACCTTTTAATTTATTTTTCTTTGAATCTTAGCCCTTAACAGCACCTGCTGTCATACCACTGTAAATCTGCTTCTGGAACAGAAGGAATACAACTAATGCAGGAATCAAACTCATAATCGCACCAGCACAGATTAAGTTAAACTGGCTTCCAAGAGGTCCTACGAAAGTATATAACGCCATAGATACCGTTAACTGATCTTTACCTGACAGATACAAGCTCGCATTGTAGTATTCGTTATATGTACCAACACCCTTAAGAATCATAACGGTAACCATAGCCGGCTTAAGGAGCGGGAACAGAATCTTAAAGAAAATAGTGAAATAGGAAGCTCCATCCATAAATGCGGATTCATCCAATGACACTGGAATATTCTCAAAGAACTGAATGAAAATATAAATGGAAATAACGTCTGTACCCATGGAAAGAATAATATATCCATATAAGTGATTGATAAATCCAATCTGATACATTAACTGATAAGTAGCAACCTGCATCGCAATACCTGGAAGAAGTGTTGCGAAAAGGAATAAGTTACGAATCAAACCATTTCCTGGGAATTTAAATCTGTTCAATACATAAGCAATCATGGAACCAACCATAACGGAACCTAATACTACGAAAACAAGAACGATTGCTGAGTTTAAGAACGCTCTTCCCATGTTTGCATCATTCCAAACCTGAACAAAGTTATCAAAGTTCAACCAGCTCTCCGGCATAGTCATAACATTGGTATTTTCATACTCATGTTTTGTTTTAAAAGCAGTAATAACACAAGATACTACTGGTAATAAGGATACAAAAGAAAAGAAAATAAGTGAAAAATACTGGATAAAAATCCATCCGTAATGTTTAATTTTCTGTACTAAATTCATTAGTTTCTTGCCTCCTTTGCTCTTGCTTTGGCAAGCTTTTTCTCTCTTCTCTTTGCTGCATTCACATCTTCATCCTCTGAACTTCTAAATACATAGTTCATGAAGACCTTCTGTAAAATAGTTGCGATAAAGATAATCATTAACAATACAATCGCCATTGCAGATGCAAGACCTACCTTCTGGCTTGTATGTGCTACTTCGTTCATTTTTACGAAGTATGTAGCTGTACCATTAGCACCACCGGACATAATAACGAATGGTGGTTCGAAAGCACTTAAAGAACCTGTAATAGATGTAATGAGGTTCAATGTAACAATTGTCTTAATACTTGGCAACATAATGTATTTGAACTGCTGCCATTTATTTGCACCGTCAAGCATCGCTGCTTCATATAATTCTGAATCAACTGACATCATAGCACCAAGGAAAAGTACCATGTTCTGACCAAAATATTTCCATACACTAGTTCCAACCAGGGAAATATTATTGATACTTCTGTCTTTCAGCCAGTACGGAAGATTTTCCAATTCAAATCCAAGCCACTGGAGAACTGTATCGAATACGAATTCTCTTGTGAAGAAGAACTTAAAAATAAAACCAATTGCAATACCGTTAATTAAGTATGGGAAGAACATACATCCCTTAAAGAAATTACCACCCTTAACTCCAAAACAAAGTACGGTAGCAAGATATAACGCAAGTGCAAGCTGTACAATCGCACCGCCAATATAATATAAAGATAACTTCAATGAACTAAAAAGATCATCTCTTGTGAACACGTCAATGTAATTCTTTAATCCTACAAATTGTCTTTCTCCTACATATTTCATCTTATAGAAGCTGAACTTGAACATTTCAGCAAAAGGATAATAAGTGAAAATAAAAAGTAACGCCAGAGGAATAATAGAAAAAGCGACAATAACAACTGCTTGCTGTCCCTCTCTACTCTTTAACCACTTGCGAAGATTAAACGGTTTTTTTGGCTTTGCTGCCATCTGGGATGATGCCATAGCGCAACCTCCTCCTTTTCTCTCAAACAATAAATCTTTTCATAACGACTTCTTTAGCCAATACGAGCCGGGAAGCACAGCTCCCCGGCCCATAGTATGGGGAATTTACCATAATTACTTAAGGGCCTTCCCCTTGTGTTGCATATTAAGAATTAGTAAAGTACTTCAATTCCTAAAGTTGCCTGTGCATCGTTCCAAGCCTTTGTCCACTCAGCAACTAATTCATCATAAGGTGTTCCAGCATCTGCTGCTTCAATAACCTTCTGAACTCTTGAATCTCCACCAGCGTTGAAGTTAAGTTCAGATTCTGCGTTCATATCGTTCATGAAGTCTTCTTCGCCTTCAAGTGCAGATACGTTGCTTACGATTTCTACGCCATCGAATACGAATGAAGTAGGAGCTGTCTTAGAAATTGGGTAACCACCTTCGAAATCACACCAGCCAGACTCTTCAACCATCCACTTAACGAATACCATGGCTGCTGCCTTGTTATCGTCAGAAGAGTTTACGTTAATACCATAGTTGTAGTCAGGACCTGCTGTAGCATACTGCTTTCCGTTAACTGTGATAGGGAATGGCATATATCCGATATCATCAGCGTTATCGCCAGCTGCCTTCATCTGAGCTACTGCCCAAGAACCAAGAACCATACATCCGATTTCACCGTTGTTGATCATACCCTTACAGCCTTCCCAGTCTGTAGTTGTATAGTCATCTTCGATTAAGCCGTTAGCAACTGCATCGTAAAGAATCTTGTATAATGCATAAGCACCTGTTCCATCGCCATTGTCTGCAAATGGTTCTGCTGTATGAACGAACTTCTGATTTAACCATGTCTCATCACCTGTTGTGATTGCTCCAAGGAAGGAATCCCACTGTCCACCCATTGTCCAGCCTGCTGCATAGTTTGTGTAAAGTGGAATAGCGTCTGTGTTATCCTTGATTGCCTGTAATGCTGTCATTAACTCATCTGGAGTTGTAGGTAATTCTGTAACACCAGCTGCTTCGAATACTGCCTTGTTGTAAAGGAGACCCTGAGCATTTCCCATGTATCCAATACCGTAGCACATTCCATCATACATTGTGTTGTCAGCAAAGTTGATTAACTCTGACATTTCATCTACTGTTCCGTATGGAAGGAAGTATGTAGAAAGCTCCTTAGCATCTACTGTAGGGATGAACATTACATCTCCCCAGTCACCAGTAGGAAGTCTAAGAAGTGCTGTTTCAGCATAATCTGTGATTGCTTCTGTTTCAACTGTGATGTTTGGATATACCTTGTTGAACTCAGCGATTAAGTTAGCAATTGTTCCGTCCTGCTCACGGTCTGTCTTGTGATGCATGAACTTAATTGTTGTTGTTAAGTCTGTATAATCTTCGCCTAATTTAACCTGTGCGTATGTAGGAACACCAGTAGCTTCTTCTGTTGCTTCTGCTTCTGTTGTTGCCTCAGTTGTTGCTGCAGCTTCTGTCTTTGTTTCTGTAGCTGCATCTGTCTTTGTTTCAGTTGTTGCTGTTTCGCTGCTGCCGCATGCTGCTAAAGACATTGTCATTACGGCTGCCATTCCAAGTGCTGTAACTTTCTTGAATTTCATTTTTTAACCTCCCGTTTAACTACGATTTACTTCTCGTTAACTTGTTGTTAACTTAAATTTACTTTAAAACAAAATTGTGCTTTCGTCATCATTTAATATTGCTTTTTATCTTCAATTCTTGCTTTTTTATGCGAATTCTTCTTTTTTTACAATTGTTTTACCGTTTTTTTGTACATTTTATCCAATCCAATTGCTTGTTTTTCCGTTTTTAAACTATTTTTAGCCTGTTTTTTATTTGTCTCTTTAATTTCTTACCGTTATTTTCCTATATTATATCCCAAAATTACATTTTATCTTCTTTTCTTGCTATTTTACATAAATAAGATATAATGAAAATAGTACTAAAATAATTTGTATGGAAAGGAATTATGTCATGACTGCCCAAACTCTTTCTGCTGAATTTTTCTCAAACCTGATATCCTCAGAAACTGGCAATCGTTTTTCTCTTGCAGAATATTTTTCCAATTCCTGTTCTGAAAATTGCAGTCTTGCTCCAAGTCTGCCTGATTTGTTGTGTTATCGACAGGTATCTGTTGTCGCTCCTTTTTCCTATACTGTTCACAATCTGAATGTTTTTTGTTTGATTCTGACAACAAAGGGCTCCGGACAATTAGAATATAACGAACAACTGTATTCTCTTGATACAGGTTCACTCGCCTTTCTTGACTGCAGACTGATGCATCGATTAAGTTGTCCACGCAATATGTGGGAATATACGATTTGCTTTGTCACCATGCCTGTGACGGAATTCTACTATACCAAAAGCTGTCCAAACGATAACTGTCTTTTTTCTCTTGGACCATACGCAGATATTCAGACGTTATGGAATCAGCTGTTACGTGAAACCAAGGATGATGAACGCCACGCCATGTTCCGTGCAAGAACCTTAATACAGCTTTATACAGAACTTTATTTAATCAGACAAAAGGAGAAGAGCGAGGAATTTCATGTTCCGACTTATCTTTTAGATATGAAAAAGAATTTTGATACAGCCTATGACGAGCCTTTTTCACTGGATGAAGCTGCCCAAAAGTATCAGATTAACAAATTCCGCCTTTGCAGGGAATTTGCTGCAAACTTCCAGGATACCCCATTACAGTATTTAAACCATGTGAGAATCGAGCATGCCAAAGACCTTCTTCTAAATACAGATGAAAAGATATGTGATATCGGTCAAATGGTCGGCATTGAAAATACCAATCATTTTATTCGTCTTTTCAAAGAAAAAACGGGTGTTACCCCGCTTAAATTCCGCAAGGAAACACCCATTATCCATTAATTTAATTCTTTTACCGTATCTCGGATGATCATTCGTCCGGGAACGGTATGTATACTTTCATTGTAAACAACATTCTCAATCTTCTTAATCAGACTGTGAATCGCAATTCTTGACATTTCACCCATATCAACAGCATAAGTGGTAATCTTAGAATCACCAAATTCCGGATATAAATAATTATCATATCCTACTACGGATACATCTTCCGGTACACGATATCCTGCCTTCTCAAGAGTCTGAATCAATGCATACGCTGTAACGTCATTGTTGCACACAAATGCGGTCGGCATATCATGTGGAAGCTGGAATGTATATTCCATACCAATCACACCATTGGTAATATCTCTGTCAGGAACAACCCAATCCTTTCTTACTTCAATATTACTTTCCATCAAAGCCTTACAATAGCCAAAGTAACGGTCTGTAATACTCTCTGTATACTTCAAGGTTCCAACATATGCAATCTTCTTATGTCCCTTCTCAATGAGATAATGTGTCATCTGGTAGCTTCCGATATAACCGGACGAAACAACAGAGTCGCACTCCTGCTCGTCATCATAGAAATCAAGGAATACCATAGGAACTCTCTTATACTGATACAACATCTTAAGATATTCCTTCTTCGGCTTACCAATAATGATAATGCCGTCTACGCGGTCCTCCTCCAAAAGCTTTGGCGGCTCTAACGCCTCCTCTGCTACAGAGCTGACAACCTCAAGCATAGTAAAGCAGTTCTTCTTTACCGCCTTGGTTGCTACCTCCTGATACATCTTCCAATAAAAGGAAGCAAACTTGGCAAAGTAATTCTCAAGACTGATTACTCCAATCGTATAAGACTTACTTCTATTCTTCTGAGCGGAATGAACTGGAACATATCCCATTTCATCTGCAAGCTCTACAATTTTCTTTCTAAGCTCTTCGCTAACACCTTTCTGACCGGACAATGCCTTGGAAACTGTTACTATGCTTACATTTAATTCTGCTGCTATGTCTGCAAGCTTAACTGACTTAACCATTTTCCCCTCCATCTGTCGTTGTATATTTATTCATTTCTTTAATCTTTTTTAGCTAATATCAATATAATTTAAATTAGTCATTTTGTCAAAGACTATTTTACATTTATGAATATTTATACTTCAAGCAAATGAATCAACTGTGCCTTAAAGTCCCCCCAAGGGTTTGGAATCTGTAATCCTGCATACATTAAGGCCTCACCACTGTAACACTTGTCTTCACCTTCGATACGATACTGCTTCTTCGGATCAAGACCCTTAAGACGAATTCTTCTTGATTTAAAATTAGCACGGTTAAGCACCTGCACAAAAGTAACAAGCGCTTCCTTCTTGTCCTCGCTTACAATTTCCCAACAATCAAACTTATGATTCTGTGAATAAGAAGCAATTCTGTAATAATCACCTCTACGCACTAAATCATTGTATTTATGATACATAGCAACCTGCTGTGGAATCATGTCTCTATCTTCCTGTGGAATCTTTGTAACATCAAGCTCATAACCAAAGGTTCCTGCAAGTGCTGCGATTCCTCTTGTCTCAAACGGAGTCACACGACCAACGGTATGGTTTGGACAATCAGATACATGCGCACCCATCGTAGAAAGCGGATAAATAAGAGCAGTTCCCTCCTGAATCTCCAGTCTTTCGATTGCATCTGTATCATCAGAGCACCAGATCTGTGGGCTGAAATACAGCATACCCGGATCAAAACGTGCTCCACCGCCGGAACAGTTCTCAAGCAATAAATGAGGGAATTCCTTGGTCAGTCTATCCTGCAATTCATATACTGCAAGAACATATCTATGATACAACTCACCCTGTCTGTCAGCAGGTAACTCATAGCTTCCGATATCCGTAAGCTGTCTGTTCATATCCCACTTTACATATTCGATATTAGCACTTCTAAGGATGCTCGCTACACATTCATACACATAATCTACTACTTCCTTACGTGACAGGTCAAGGACATACTGCTGTCTTGATTCCGTTGCCACACGACCAGGAATTGCAATTGCCCAGTCCGGATGCGCTCTATATAAATCAGAATCCGGTGAAATCATCTCCGGCTCAAACCAGATACCAAACTTCATGCCAAGCTTATTGACTTCATCTACGAGATATTTTAAACCGCCGGATATCTTCTCTTCATTGACTACCCAGTCACCTAAAGCACAGTTATCGCTGCTTCTCTTACCAAACCATCCATCGTCCATAACAAGCATTTCGATACCAAGAGCGGATGCTTCTTTGGCAATGCTTAAAAGCTTCTCCGTTGTGAAATCGAAGTAGGTAGCTTCCCAGTTATTGATTAAGATTGGACGCTTCTTATCCTTATATTCACCACGAATCAAGTGTTTCTTATATAAATGATGGAAAGAAGTTGTCATTCCATCAAGACCCTTGTCAGAGTAAACCATAACAACTTCCGGTGCCTGGAACTCCTCACCCGGCATAAGCTTCCAGCAGAAATTCTCCGGATGGATTCCCATAGACATACGTACACCATCAAACTGGGAAACCTCAGCCTGTGCACGGAAGTTACCGGAATATACAAAATTCATGGCATAAACTTCACCGGTTTCCTGTGTTGTATTCTTGGATACTAATGCAAGGAACGGATGATCCTGATGACTGGATTCTCCTCTAAAGGAGCTTACGTTCTGGATACCGTAACCTAAAGGTTTTCTCTGAATATGACGTTCTCTTGCCCAGCTTCCATGCAGGGAAATCATATCATAATCCTGATAATCCATATCAATACAAGCAGAGAATACCTTGGTCAGATAGAATGGATTCTCTCCCATATTTTCTACTTTTACGCTTCTTGTAATGACATCCGTGTCAGAAAATGCAGTGTAATACAGTTTTACACGCATTCCTACATATTTATCTTCACCTGTAATTTCCAAAGTCATACAGGAATCCTTATCACCAAAGGTTGCAGGAAGTCCGCAAAGCTCCGGCTTTCCTTCTAAGATTCTATGAGATACATAAGAGAAGGAACAGCCACAATGTCCACCTTCTGTTCTGACAGAAATACAGCTTTCTCTGTAATCACCAAGTCCTGCGGTTGGATATTCAAATGGAAATACATCATAGAAAGAACATCTTTCTCTGTTATTCTTGCTTGGTACAAATGGTGGCTCTTCTGTTCTCATAAGATAGCCCACATGATAATCTTCCATACGCTTTCCGTAATACATATGACCAAGGAAATTTTCCTCATCCACAATTCCCATCAAATAGCTTGTATTTGGTGTGTCCAACTTAAAAATTCTTTCTTTTTCAAAATAGGTAATACTCATTTTTCTCTCCTTTTTCTCTCTTACAGTTCATTTGCATAATTTATAAAAGCTTTGGGTATGTAGACAGTGTTGCAAAGACAATACCAAGCCTTGGATCTCTTACTCTGTCAATGACAGACTTAACCAATCTCCTGCCAAGTTCTTCCACTTTGACATCTACTGTAATAATGTCCTTTTTAAAGAAATCTTCTTCTATGGTGTTATCAAATCCGGTAATCACCGTCCTTTTTGCAAGCTCCGGATCTCTCTGAAGCAGGGCAAGTGCCGTATATTTTGCAATATCATCATTTTCGCAAACAATGGCATCCGGCACTGTATTCATCTTCTGAACAACTTCTTCTACCATACTATATCCAAAGTAAACCTGATTGGACGGTCTGGTGAACAACATTCTTTCATCCGGCTGAATATTATGCTGATTGCATGCTCCCAAAAAACCAAGATATCTTGCCTGCACAACTCGTGATCCTTCCGCAAAACCAATAAAGGCAAAGGTTCTGCAGCCTTTTTTCTCTATGCAGTAACTCGTAAGCTTATTCATGGAATAGAAACCTTCCAGATTATAAACATCTCCCAGTTCAATATATTCCTGCGCATTGACCGGTGTATTAAAGAAGGTCATAGGAAGTCCTGCTCTACTCACACCACGCACAAAACGAATCGGAAATACACACAAGAATATAATTCCCTTCACATCATCTGCCAGCTGCGCAAGCACACCATCTCCATCCTCGTCCTGTTCATCCACGATATGCAGCTGCATACGGAATCCTTCCTCCGTTACAGCCGAACTGATACCTGCCATCGTACGGTTCCAAAAGACAGATTCCCATCGATTAAAAAGAACAAGAATTGTTCCGCTTTGTTCCTTCTTATACTGTGTCTCCAATTCCTGCTGTACATCCTCATTGAGCTTGGCATACCCCATCTGCCACGCTTTCTGGATGACGGCATTCCTTGTTTCCGGAGCTACTGCCCCATTACTGAGTGCCTTGGCGACAGTATTTCTACTCAGTCCCATTTCCTTGGCGATATCCTGAATCGTAACCTTTTTCATGTCGCTTCCTCCCATATATGTATAAACACTTTCTTTTTCCCAAGTATAATAAATGCACACCATTTTTGTCAACAGGGTGTGCATTTATTTTACATTTCTTACATATTCTGTTTACAATTTGTTCTAATTCAAAAATGCAAAAGGAGCATCCTTATCCGCGTGAATGAACTGCATCAGCAGATATGCAGCACGAATTGATACCTTTTCCTCTGCCAGAATCCGCTTTGCTTCCTGCTTATCAACAATCAGCACCTGAATGGATTCGGTATCTTCCATATCATCCCTGCTGATCTTGCCACTTGCATATCCAAAAACAGCATTACAGCTTTCATCCGTAAAACCTGCTCCCATGAAAAATGGTCTTCTATAAGAAGCATTTCCTTCCTCATATACCTCAAAGTCCATTCCTGTTTCTTCCTTCATTTCCCGAACAGCCGACTGTTCTGGTGTTTCTCCTGCATCAATCAACCCTGCCGGAAGTTCATAAAGGTAGTCATCCAGCGGATAGCGGTATTGACGAATCATCACAATCTTCTCCGGTTCTTCCTTGCAGATTGGATAAATAACCACTCCCTCTGCCTGAATATCTTTCGTATATAGCTTTAACTTATCTTCCTTTCTCCTTGATACAAAAAAATAATCAAAAGGTCTTCCTGCATCGGTTAATGCATTCATGTGGAAGAGATTTAAAAACCTATTGTCAGATTCTTTCTTTATATTAGTGTATTTTTTCACTCAACGCACTCCTTTTTATTGACTTTTTTCTCAATAACTTTTAAACTTAATTATAAGATACTATTTTCGAATTATTTATTATAGAAAGGTGAAGGCTCATGAAACAGATACCAGTTTCCGAATTAATTCCCGGTATGGTAACCGCAGAAGACGTCCTGACCTATGAGCATGAACTGATTATTCCAAAGGACGTCGTTTTAACAGAAAATATCATATTGCGTCTGGAAGGCTATTCCATATACTACGTTTCCGTCAACGAAGAAATCGTAGACGAATTGTCAAAGCCGATGGCAACCTTACAACCGATTGACGATAGTCTTTCCGAACTCTCCAACAAGGAACGTATTCGTAACAGCGAACAATTTCAGCGCTTCAGTCATGACTTCAGTCGATGTGCTGCGCATTTTCAAGACAATCTTATGAAATCCTTATATCATAATCAACCATTTTTTGCAAATGAAATCTTGGCAGAAACGATGCAGATTATGAGACAGGATGAATCCGATATCAGTGTTTTTGATATGCTTCTTAACATGAAGAACATCGATGATTCCGTATATGTGCACTGTATTGATGTTGCTTTAATATCCAATATGTTGGCAAGATGGTTACATTTTTCAGAAGAAGACCAGCAAATGGCAACTGCTTGCGGACTCTTTCACGATGTTGGAAAATTCCTGTTACCCGGCAATGTATTAAGAAAACCCGGAAAATTGACACCAGATGAATTCTCTATCATCAAAACACATACGATAGAGGGCTTTCATCTGCTAAACAAATACAAAAATATTCCTCATTCTGTCAAAAATGCTGCTTTGATGCATCACGAAAAATGTGACGGCAGCGGTTATCCTTATGGACTTACCGGTGATGAAATCGATAAATTTGCCAAAGTTGTTACCATTGCAGATATCTTCGATGCCATGACAAGTGACCGTGTTTACCGTAAAGCGATGTGTCCATTCTCTGTTATGAAGGCTTTTGAAGATGAAGGTATTCAAAAATATGAAATGAAATATATCCTCACTTTCCTGGAAAATGTAGCAAATTCTTACCTGAATCATCGTGTTACCCTGACAAACGGTATGGAGGGTGATGTTATCTTTATCAACCGTGATAACTATTCAAGACCTGTCATCCGTACCACCAATGATGAAATTGTTGATTTACAGGATGAATATTATCAGGGCATTATGAATCTTCGAAACCAGAAAAGTGTGTCGATTGAAACAATCATTTAATGAAACGTGCGCTACTAGGCGCATATGCAAAAATGCAAGCTCTATATCTTATAAAGCTTGCATTTTTTATTAGATTTCATCCAAATGATGAATCATTTGATAACCATTTCTTCCATTATTCTTGGTATGATACAAAATCTTATCTGCTTCCTTGTATAACACCTGGAAAATAACATTTTCTTTGGTATAAACAGCTCCGACGCTTATGGATATCTTCTTGGTAATTGCCTGGAAAGTAAATTCCCTATCCATCTCCTGCACCAGTTTCCCAAGCAATTCTCTTGCTTTCTCTTCCTCTGTATTATAAATACAAAGCATGAATTCATCACCACCATATCTTGCAACGATGGCATTTTCCGGGAATAACTTCGTCAAAGTATTAGCAAGCAGCTGTAGTGCCGCATCACCCCCGGCGTGGCCAAGGATGTCATTGACGCTCTTAAAGTTATCAAAATCCATAACTGCAACCGTCATCGGAAGCTTTTCATCTATTTCTGTATAAAGCTGATCCAATCTGTTATGGAAGCCCTGACGATTATAAATGCCAGTCAAAGGATCTCTTTGTGCCTTATCCTCTATCTGCTGCATCTCTTCCATTTCTTTCTGCACGTTCATAAGCTTTCCAATAATGTGCTTGGGTTTCCCATTACTATCATAAACCATATGAGATAACAGCTTGTACCACTGCTTTTCTCCATTCTTGTCTATTAATTGGAACGGTTGGGAGATATCTTCTCCATTTTTATTCGCCTGATAGTAAAATCTAAGTCCTGTTTCCAGGTTCTCATTATCATGCTTATAATCATCCCATGTCATATCCTTGGAAAGTCCAAACTTCTCCTGCAGCTTGCTGTCAAAATGGAATATTTTTATACCAAAATCATATTCAAAAATTGCTTCATCTACAATGGATGACAATATTTCATATCGTTTCACATCCAATGCATGCTTCTTAGCACTCTTATCCTTTTCATGCATGATATAAACAATCGCTGCGACAATAAGAAGAAATACCGCTGATACTGCCATAAGACATCCGAATGGATTTGCCTCTACAAATCTTTTTAACGTAACCTCTTTTGCCGGTGGCTCCATATACTCTCGCAAAATAACCTGTATATTTCCTTCCTTAATACCGTAGATACATTTATTACAGATCGATACAAGTCTGGTATCTACTTCTTCCGGAAATGCAAAACACATTCCGCTCATTTCTGATAATGGAACTACCGAAACCTTATTACATTCCTGCTCCTGAATATAATAATCAGCACTATAATAGTTCATAACTGTATAGTCTTCTTTATTATTATCTACTGCCTTTAATGCAGATGCATAATTCTCATATTCTCCGGCAGTACTTTCCATAGCTTCGCTATAACTTGTTTCTTCTCCAAGAGCGATTGCTGCACGTCCATTCTTTAGATTGTTCATATCAACAGCTGCATTTCTGACAACAACATTCATATAACTGATATATTCCTTAGAATATTGCACATCACTGTCATAGGCAGACTGCTCATCCATACCGGCAACCATATCAATCTCGCCGCTCTTTAATGCCTGAATCATCTCCTGCGTGTTTCCATAAGGATAATACTCCATAATAAGTCCTGTATTTTCCTTTATGATTTCGCAGATTCGAAAACCAAGTCCCGTAAAGCCCTCTTCATTTTCATATTGAAATGGCGCCATATTTTTCACATAACCAACTTTAAGCTTCTTTTGTTCTTTTAAGAACTGTTGCTCTGTCTGGGAAAAATTTACCTCATAATTGCTTACAATAACGCTATTAAGCAATGCTTTTACTTCATTTTCACTTACTTCCATATCCGGAGTTCTTGATGACTCCCATCTGGCATTCCAATCACTTGCGATCTGATCAAACGTTTCATTTTTAAGACCACACGCCGCCTCAATGACTCTTTTTGCTTCAACGCCATCTTCCATATACAATTTTTCCGTAAGCTTAAGCTTCTTCTGATAATTCTCACCAGTTGCCGGGTTATTACTTAAAAGAATCACATTTTCCATGTTTCCGTAAGAATCCGGATACGGGTCAGTCTTTACGACAGACAATGTCTGATGATCCAGTGCATAACCTGACTCATCCAGCATAAAATCAATATACGCTTTTGCTGTCGGCTTATTCTCACTTTTACTGCTGATTGCATAACAGTAATCCGTGGAAATGGTCATATACTGTCTTCCATTGATTTCATTTGGAAATGGCATAAAAGCAACCGCATCAGCATTTGGACCTGCTTCCTTAAACTGTGATACCGCCCAGGAGCCAATGGCAATACAGCCAATCTCACCTCTATTCAACATAATCTTGGATTTCTCCCAGTCTGTTGTTGTCGGATCGCTTTCACTTAGCCCTTCCTTTACAATATCATACAACAGCTTATAAACCTTATAATGCGTAGTACCTTCCAAGTAAGGATTGCTTTCGTTTACAAAGATATTCTCTTTATAATCCGGATTCCCTGTCATTTCTATATAAGGAAAATACTCCCAAAACTGTAATGGCCATGATGCTGCATAATTAGTATAGAACGGAATTGCATTGGTTCTCTCCTTGATATCACGCAATGCCTGAAGAAATTCCTCAATGGACTTGGGAGGTTCAGATATTCCAGCCTTATAAAAAACATCTTTATTATATAAGATTCCGGAAATATAACCAGATGAAGGAATGCCATAAACCGTCTGATCCACATATTTGCTTCGCTCTAAGTAATTATATTTTTTCTCCAATTCTTCATAGGTTCCCAAAGGTGCAAAATAAGTTGAATAACTGGATGCCTGTACATAACTTGGGACGAAAAGAACATCTCCATAATCGCCACTGTCAATTCTTTCCTTTACCTCTGTCTCATAATCCACATAATATGTATAGGTAACATCAACATCCGGATATTTCTTGCTAAAAGCCTTTACGTATTCCTGCATGATCGCATCATCAATATTGGATACAATCTCAAGACTTCCCGATATTTCTTCTGTTTGCTCCTGGGCAGCTCTTACCGATTGCCCGCCTGCCACATGAATCAACAATATTACACCTATCATAAATTTCAAGAAATATTTTCTTATGTGTTTTTCCATGGCCTTACCCTTTTCTCATTATTCATAATACCTTCAAAAATTATATAGCTTTCTTATTGTATCATATCACTTTTATTTTTCAAATAAAATGCTTATTTTTCCTTGCAATAATTTAATTGTTAAAATGTACAGTTTTTAGCTTTTTAGCTTGTGTTATTTTTTGTAAATGTTTACATTTTTCAACTATTTTCTTATTTTTTGTTCTTTATTTCTGACATATGTGTTAAAATTCAATTATCTACAATTTTTTTATTTTGTTCGATAGGAGATGAATACCAATGAAGAAGAAAATGAATATTTCCATTCTTCGCAGTGTGAAAGGGAAGCTCATTACTTTAGGGCTCGTTTCCATTGCAACCACTGTCATTCTGGGTATTACCGGAATCAGTGTGCTTAACAGTAACAACAACAACAATCAGGTACTCGCTGACGTTAACAACATCAATCTTTTGCAGAATAATAACACCACCGAAGAGACCGCCTTCCTGTACGATTTGGATCTAAGTCATTATGAGACTATAAAATCTAATCTTGCAAGCATGAAAACAGCATCCGAAGATGCTTTAAAGCACAGCAACTCTTCCGAACTAACCGCGATCGATACCGACATTTCTGCTTTGACGGAAAATATGTCCGAACTAACCTCGCATGTATCAGAACGAAGCTTTGACAGCACCGCCGGCATGTATGCTGAATTTCTTGGAAACGATGCCGCAATCAGTGATGCTTTTAATACCATGGGCAGTGAATCTGACTGGATTGATGGTGTATGGTCTGAGATTCCTATGGATACTATGGAACTCGTTACCATTGACGGTACGGACTATCGCAAATTTACCTACGAAACCGATATTGTTGCATCAGGTAAAAGAAATTACCTGATTGTCAGAGTAGGTAATAATGGTATTCTTTATACTGGAAACGCCTACATAACCAATATCCAGTTTGATGGAAGTACCCAGCTTGATCTTGGTGCTATTAACGTAGAAGATTTATCCAGATCCTATGGAGAAGGCTACAAAGATCTGGCTGTTTCAAGCTTTGATGGCGAAAGCTGTATCACTTTCAAAGGCAACTTTACTGATACCAATCCAAACTGGCAGGAAGCTTCTATTCAGATTCCTATTACAACCTATCCTATGGAATCTTCCAAAAAGCTTTCCTATGACATTTATCTGGAAGCAACCGAACTTCCTGTTGTCAAACTTGCCGTTGCATTTAATGACAAATATGCCTTTGTAGACAATCTTGACTCCGTTAACTCTATGTTTGTAGAATATAATAAGATTGTTGCCGAAGGCTCAGACGCTTCTTCTCTTGGTGCAGAGATTACTGCAAAACTTGAAGAAATCAAAACAAATCTTTCTTTATATACTGCCTTGGAAGACGCTATTTCAACCGGAACTACTGCTATCAGTGCAAAAGAAACCGCATTACAGAGCATTATATCCTATGATACAAAAATTCTTTCTTTAAAATCAGAGAATAATACTCTTAACAGTAATCTGACAACTGCAATCTCTGACATCCGTTCCGAGATTGAAGCAAGCACAGAAGCATCCAGAACAGCAATGCTTTCCATGATTATTCTTGTATTCGTTGTAGGTGCCGGACTGGTTATTCTACTGACTGTATTTGTTATTTCATCCGTACAGAAGAGTATTCGTGGATTCAAAACTACCCTTACCAGTATTTCAGAAGGACAGATTTCTGTAAAAGCAAAGACTGGTAGCGGTGATGAATTCGATACCTTTGGTCGTTCCTTAAATCGTATGACCGATAAGCTTTCTGAAGTTATTGGCTCTGCTACATCCATTGCTTCTGAAGTAAAGGTGAGCGGAAGCAGCCTGGAAACCATGGCTCAGTCAACAAACGAGACATCTTCCTTAATGGACGTTTCTATCGCTGAAATCGCAAAGGGTGCCCATACACAGGCAGAAGACGTAGAACAGTCTACACAGCAGATTACAGACCTTGGAAATCTTATGGACAGCATGGTTAACCATGTTGCAGAATTGGATGATACTTCTGTTAATATGAAACATGCCAGTGATGAAGCCGTTTCTATTCTGAATGAACTGAGTAGTTCTAATGAAAAGATGACAGACGGTATCCACAATATCGCAGATCAGATTACAAGAACAAATGACTCCGTAAAACAGATTGGTGAAGCCGTTTCCTTAATTTCTTCCATCGCAAGCCAGACAAACCTGTTGTCCTTAAATGCAAGTATCGAAGCTGCAAGAGCTGGTGAAGCAGGACGTGGATTCGCTGTAGTTGCTTCTGAAATCCAGCAGTTAGCAGACCAGTCAAACAATTCTGCTAATACCATTGGTAAGGTTATTGCAGCTCTGACCAGTGACTTCCGTACCACAATGCAGATCATGCAGGAAGTAGAAGATGCTACCAATGCACAAAACGAAAAGCTTGCAGAAACACAGAAGCAATTCGAAATCGTTAACTCTGGTATTGCACAGTCACGTGACAAGACCTCTGTTATGAAATCTTCGATTGAAGAATGTAACCAGCTTCGATTAAACGTAAGCCAGATTATGATGAATCTGTCCGCTATCTCTGCTGAGAATGCTGCTGCCACATCGGAAACAGCAGACTCTATGCAGATTCTGAATCAGACCATCGCAGAATTGCTTTCAGAATCTCAGAAGTTACTTGATATCTCTTCTAAGTTGGAAGAGGATATGCAGTTCTTCCAGTTATAAGTTAAAACAAGCATACGAATAAATAAAAAGAAATGCGGCTCTATCAAAAGAGACCGCATTTCTTTTTATTTAGGTTAAAGGAAATTAGCTATTTCTTATAGTTAGCCGGCTGGAAGTCAGGATATGCAGATTCCAGAGCATGCTCTGTCGAATCAAGTCCTTCTAATTCTTCCTTCTCAGAAACTCTAAGGCCAACCGTCTTCTTAATAACCGTGAATACAATTGTCATCATAATGACTGTCCAGGCAAGAATAACTACAACTGCAAGTGCCTGAATACCAAGCTGGCGGAAACCGCCGCCATAGAATAAGCCCTTTGTGGTCTCTCCGCTTTCAACGACATTGAATAAACCAACTGCGAGAGTTCCCCATAAGCCGTTACAGAAGTGAACTGCTACTGCACCAACAGGGTCATCAACCTTTAATGTATTTTCAATAAAGTATACACCAACACATACTAAGATACCGGAAACAAGACCAATAATCGTTGCACCGACTAAATCAACGTTATTACATCCTGCTGTTACACCTACAAGACCAGCAAGAGAACCATTTAATGACATCGATACATCCGGTGAACCGTTCTTAATCCATGTAAAGATCATAGCAGATAAAGTCGCCATTGCCGGTGCAATTGTTGTTGTAGCAAAAATCTTACCTAATGCTTCCCCATCTGCTGCTGCCGCACCGTTGAATCCGTACCATCCAAACCAGAGAATAAATACACCAAGGGCTGCTACAACAATGTTATGTCCCATAATAGGAACGGATTTACCATTCTTGTCATACTTACCAATACGAGGTCCAAGCATTGCGGCACCGATAAAGGCTGTCGCACCACCTACCATATGGATTACACAGGAACCTGCAAAATCAACAAATCCCATCTCTGTTAACCATGCCTGTCCACCCCATACCCAATGTGCTTCAATTGGATATACCACTAAGCTGATTACGAAGGAATAGATACAGTAGGAAATGAACTTTGTACGTTCTGCCATAGCACCTGAAACGATGGTTGCTGCTGTTGCACAGAATACTAAGTTAAATACAAATCCATACCAGTCAGTATTCTCAAAATCAAGTATGTTAAGTCCCCATCCTGCAAATTTAGTACCTACGCCGCATAACAGATTGTAACCTACCAGAATAAAAGCTACCGTACCAAGACAAAAATCAATGAGGTTCTTCATAATGATATTACCTGCATTCTTTGCTCTTGTAAAACCTGCCTCACACATTGCAAATCCTGCCTGCATAAAGAATACAAATGCTGCACCAATCAAAAACCATACACCGTGGGAGCCAAATATGATGCTGTTTACTGCATCCTGGGCTGCCTGAGAAACTTCTGTTAATAACATAATAATCTCCTCCTCTTCGAATAAAAAGGAGATAATAAATCGGCATTTTTGCAAATCATACTCTGCCCATTTATTATCTCCTTTGATAATTCTTTCTCATACGTATTTTATTCCTAATTTATCTTACAGTGCTCCCTGTCCTCGTTCACCGGTACGGATTCTTACTGCATCCTGTACGTCCGAAACGAAAATCTTACCATCACCGTAATTACCTGTATTAATCTCTGCAACGATCTTGTCAATCAGCTTTTCGGCAATATCGTCCATCACTACTGTTTCTACCTTAATCTTTGGCAACAGGTTTACACGATACTCTGCACCACGATACTTCTTAACAACACCCTTCTGATTACCATAGCCCATAATGTTCGCCACATTCAAACCATTTACATTCTCTGCTTCCAGAATTGCCTTCAGGTCTTCGAGCTTTTCTGGTCTGATAATGATCTCCAACTTCTTCATGACTTCTACCTCCTTCATCTTCCTATCATACATTCAAACAGACTTCACCTGCGAATCGGGTGAAATGAAAAAAGGCGTTTGTGGATTTATTCATCCTCAAACGCCTTTGTTTGATTTACATTATACTCGGCTTATTTTTCTTGTCAAAGGTTTTTTTATATTTTTTTCATTTATTTTTTATTATTATAATAGGCG
>CAYUKO010000025.1:0-31751 GCA_964445375.1 uncultured Roseburia sp. | reverse complement strand
ATTTAATATTAAGTTGTCAAGGTTCAATCTATCCACTCTATTAGTGCTTACTCATTACTATTCATAAAGAAAAAGCCGGAATAAACACAGCAATAATCCTAACGAATTATTATCCATGTTTACTCCGGCTAAATTACATCGAACCGCACAATATGAGCAAACCTTAATTTATGCTGCCACATACTCATGATGTAGCAAGCTTTTACATTACCCCAAAAGATAATTTACCACTTTTCGAATCTACTATCAGACATGGGCCTGGTGAAAACATTTCTCTATTTGCTTCCTCCCAGTCCTTTGTTGCCAAAACTGTATTTCCTTTTACATATGCCATAGACAGCCTTCCGTCTATTATGGCTTTTCGAAACATCAGCTTTGGTTGTTCTCCCTGACATGATTTTGCGTAAATACCATCTTTTAGTTTCTTACTCATCTATTCACTCTCTCCTGCTAACAATACTCTGTCTTTTTAATTATGTATCCATTTCCCACATACTAGTGACAAAGCGATTACAACAGTTGATAATCCTGCCGCATATGCCATATTCCTAGCTTCGAGAATATACATGGAACAAATAATGCAGATTTGAATCGTAAGAATGCAATGACTGTTCTTTTTGTAATATCTGATTTCATCATAATCAAGTTTTTTATTCTTGCTTTCTAATGGACTTAATATGTAAATCACAAGTATAGCAATGATCCATACCACACAGCTTACCTGAATCGGTAATAATGCAATAAGTTCCTCGCTGAATGCAGATATTGCAGTAACTACCGAAGACAGCCAATAGCATCCTACTTTCGTACTGCAATGATATCCTCCACTATAAGAACGAAGGGATGCCAGAAAAACTGAAAAAATAATTACTTCTAATAGCTTTCCAGTAATCCATCCAATCAACAGTGTTGTAAGGACATTAACAATAATTGTAATTCCACCTTTTATCCCATATAAATAGATTTGGATATCTTCCTCCTCTATGATTCCTTTATTCAGTAATAACTTACCAATCCCCTTCATCTTAGAATCTTCTTAGCTTTCTGGCTTCTTCCGGTAACTCATCCTGACCGAAATAGTACCAACAACATGTATTTACATTTGTTGCTGTTACCATGAATGCAGCCATTGCTACCATGGAAAGACTCTTAAATGCTACCGTATTAAGTACATTCTTTAACTTTCTCATAATCGCTCCTCCTGTTCTGTTGTTATTGCAGAAGGTACTATATCATAAATAAGAAGCGATTCTGATCGGGATGTAATAACTTGTCGAAAAAATGTAATAAGTGGTAGGTTTTTCATAAGATGAAAATGAAGAAATCAAAAATCTGTATTCCATTCATTGTAGGCAAAATCATAAATGTCAAATAGCCAATGCAATTTACTTATAAAAATACATTGGCTATAATCGCTTAAATATAGATACTATTATACAACTGATATTTGTGCGAGCTTTTTGAATTTTTCTCGCAACATCTTATTCTTCAATTAAAGGAATATTGATTAACTCTTGCAGTTTTCTCTGTAATACTGCCTTGTCAGGCAATTGTAAATTGTATTCTGCCACCATCATTGGTGACATAGTTCTGCTCATTGCATATTCAACTACTTCATCATCTTTCGTAGCACAAAGAACCATGCCAACACTTGGATTTTCATTCTCTTTTTTCTTTTGACGATCCAAAGCTTCTAAATAGAAATCCATCTTAGAAATATATTCCGGTTTAAATTTACCAATTTTTAATTCGAAAGCAACCAGACATTGTAATCCTCTATGAAAAAACAGCAAGTCAATTCTAAAGTCTTCTCCCCCCACTTGCACCTTATATTCATCGTCTATGAACGTAAAATCCTTTCCCACTTCCAAAATGAACTCTTTCATATTCTGAATTAAACCTTTTCTTAAATCTGCTTCTTTAAAATTCTGAGGCAAATCTAAAAACTCTATTACGTAGGAATCCAAAAACGGATTTTCTTTTAAATTCTTAATCGATTCCGGAAGAAGTTTTTCTTTCGAAAGCATATAACGTTCGTAATATCCGCTGTTAATCTGTCTTTCTAATTCTCTAGCTGAATACACTTCTCTTATGCAAAGAGAGATATAAAAATGTCTTTCTTCTATACTTTTTGCCTTGGACAAAATAGCAAGATGGTTGCTCCAGCTAATTTGTGTCAACAGTGTTGTCACAAATTCATCGTCTCTATACGTTTCGTAAAATTTTTTCATTCTGTACAAACCACGTCTGTTAAAACCTTTTATACCAGGAAAAGCATCTTGAATTTCTTTGGCTATAGAATCAATATAAGCATCTCCAAATGTCGAATTGTGTGATTCCCGGCTTAAGTATTCGCCAACTTTCCAATACATTCGAATAAGCTCTTCATTTACTTTTTTTAACGCATTATTTCGAGAATCCTCTATAATCTTTATCAAATTACTTGCATCACTAATTTCGTTTTCCACCAACATCGTTCCTTCATTTCCTATTTTATTATCAATTGAAATTTTTATTTGTGCCAACACTGTTGACACAAATTATATATATGAGCCTGTTCTAATATTCGGCCTACTCTTCAAAAAAATCATTCTGCATAAGATGTCTCTTTTTTTGAATTGTGGAAACAGTGTTTCCCCAATTCCGTAATTTCTATCTACTTGAAATTTATGACTCTTCTTCCTTAATAAAGATTACCACATCTCCTTGGAATACTAATACCACTCACTGTTTCATAGTATATCATATTTCTTACCTTTTTTTCTGCTCAAAGTTTAACTTTCTAAATTAACTTACGAAAATCATCATCAAACCCTAAACTTTCAGCTATGCAAAACATAATTTATCCGTACCTTCGCCATTTCTTTTCTTCCAAAAACTACTTCTTTCTCACCCCACCTCATAAAGTATACCCGTCACTTCAAACGTGTCTCCTTTATCTTCAAATTCAATAGTTCCTCCATACTTATCCACAACCTTGCGTATGCTCTTTACTCCTCTTCCATGATTTTCCTTATCCGACTTTGTCGTTATCAAAGCCTCATTCCTTTTTCGCTGCTTACTGTTAGCAATCGATATAACTAGATTACCGTTCATCATCTTACTCTTCATCTGGATGAATCTCTTATCCAATTCCACACAACGACAAGCTTCTATCGCATTATCCAGCAAGTTACCATATAGAATACCCATATCACCATATTCCATATTAAAATCTGCCGGAATCATCATTTCTATGGAACATGCAATCTTTTCCTTTTTTGCCAGACCAATTTTTACACGTAAAATGGAATTTAGAACCGGATTGCAGGAATACATATCCTCATCCATTTGCTCCAACTCATGATTTGCTTCTGCAATCCGTTTCTTCAATTTATCAATTTCATTATTTTCTAAATATGCAGTACATTCCAAAAACTGGTTCTTGAAATTGTGTTTCAGATCCTGAATAAACTCATATTTATCCTGAATTTCATGATAGTACTGCTGCTTGAATTGTAACTCGTCTAAGTATCTTTCTTCTTCATGTTGTTTCGCCATGAAAGCCGTAAAACGCTCCATCACAAAAAGAATCAGATAGTAACTTAACGTTACAGAAATAATAGCAGCAATACATAAACCAAAGCTTTTGCTATTATTGGCTTCTATGGAAATATCAATAATCAGACAGCATATCATAATCAAAAATACCGGAAGTATCAACATAATATGAATGACTTCTTTTGGTATCGCCTTTAAGCTGATTCGATTCTTTCCATATAACTTATTGAGCAGAAAAAAGATATTTCCTCTGATGAATTCCACAAAAAATGCCATCAGATAATATAACGTATCTTCTGCAATCACATCATTTTTTATCATCATCTGCATGAGGACGTAACCTATCGGTTCTATGATAATCCCAATACCTACAAAAGATATGCACATTACGATTTTTGAAATAATGCTCCCATAAAACATCTGTGCCATAATCCACAACACAGCAAATAATGTCACAATATTAAGCTGTGGTATTTTTAATACATTGATTCCTGTCCACGCCAGAGCTAATGCCACAACAATTACATCTTTTATAATTCCCGGAATATTCTTCATACCCTTAAAACTTTTCAAGTAAAACCAAAAGATGCCTAAATTAAATATATTAAAGGCAAACTGAATTATATTCTCCACTTTTCTATACCATCCTTTTTATGTAGTTTAAATGCTTTTCTTTGAATTCCTGTTTACATGTTCTGGAAATCGGCAGCTCCGTATCATCTGCAAGTATAACGAAATCACCCTTGATAGTACGCACATGACGAAGATTCACAATATACGAAGCATGTGGCACTGCAAATTCCTCGCTATCCAACTGCTTCCAGATTTCATCCGTTTTCATATACGCCTTATAGACTTCCTTAATCGTATATACATTCACACGCCTTGCTTCTCTCTCCAGATAAAAAATTTCATCATATCTCACTCTGTAATAATCTGTCTTAATTTTGAAACTAAACTCTTTATTGACATTCTGAAAATATGGTTCAATTTTATTAAAAAGCTCATTTACTTTCTCTGGTGTAATCGGCTTCTGTATATACGCCAGCGTAATCACATCTATGGCAGATAATGCATATTCTGTATGGCTCGTCAAAAAGACAAATATCGCTCTCACATCTTCTTTTCGAATTCGTGCTGCCAATTCAATCCCATTCATTCCCGGCATTTCTACATCAAAAATATAAAGGTCGTAATCATTTTCACATTTTTTCTTGTACTCTATCAGCTCCTCTCCACTATAAAAAACATCCCACTGGATATAGTAATGTTCCAACCTCTCCAATGTAGACTCCAGTCTTTCTACATCCCTACGACTGTCATCACATATTGCTACTCTCAACATCTCAGTCCTCTCTCTTCTCCTTTTCGAGCTGAGCAATACTCTGTACATATCCTAAAACCCTGTTTTGCATCTTCGGATCTAATTCTTCCATAAGTATCATGGTCTGTTGCATTTCTGCAGTAGTCTCTTTCTTCTCCTCTTCCGGTGAAAAGAAATATCCTAACGTTACTCCAAGTGCATCACTAAGCTTCTGCATACTTTCCATAGTCATGTTATAACCTCTGTTCTTCAGAATATTACGCAAAAACTTATCCTCTATCTGACAACGATGTTTCAAATGATATTGACTTATGCCTCGCTCTTTCATAATCTCCTCAACTCTATCCGGAATATCCTCTATCCTCATTTGTATACCTCCAATCTGAATGATTCCCCATACTAATTGTAAAAAAGCCATAGGATTCTAACAGACTGTATGTTTCCCTTTGATAGTAGGGATTTATTCCCATTTTCTTCCAATTTGACAAAAAAGTTCATGCTGTTACAATATAAGAAAACTGCTATACCCCAATGGATTATTCTGTCCATAGGTAATAGCAGTTTTTTCTTTTGCGTTCGATTACGCTTAAGAGGTGTAAAACGGCAGCCTAAGCTGCCACACCTCGCAGCTTGTCTCCGACCAAGCTGCAGAAAGAATAGCAATCACTGCCTAGAGACCCCTCTAGGCGAAAATTCTTCCATTTTCCTCTTTCTAGGAAAACAGAATAATCTGCTTGCGAGGGCATATCCCCCGACCCCCTATTCAGAAAAAAACAAAACATTTTTTGAAACCTGCCGGATACGGCATAAACTATTTTGTCATTAAACTAAGGAGACTTTTCAGAACATGAAACACAGAAAATATTGCCACAACCTATATCTAAGTGAAGAAGAAAAAATCATTCTGGAAGAGAAATGCAAACTATCCGGTATGACCAGCGCCAATGCTTTTATACGCCACCTTATCAAATACGGATTTGTCTTTGACGTGGATTATTCCGAACTACATGAAATGAATTATCAGCTTGGAAAGATAGGAAACAACATCAATCAAATTGCGCATATTGCTAATTCCACCAACACCATCAGTCAATCTGAAATAAACAAAGTAAAGGAGCTAATGAATCAAATATGGCATATACAAGAATCCATGCTGTCAAAACAACCGTACATAAAACAATAGCCTACATCTGTAACCCCGTAAAGACTAATGGTGAATTGCTCATTTCTTCCTTTGGAACATCACCCCAAACAGCCAAATATGACTTCCAATATGCTTTATCCAAAACCGACAGTTCTGATCCTAACAAAGCTTTTCATCTCATACAATCATTCGCTCCGGGAGAAGTTTCCTATAATGAAGCTCATCAAATCGGTATCGAATTAGCAGATAAACTATTAGAAGAAAAATATGCTTATATTATCGCTACACACATTGATAAAGGCCACTGCCACAATCACATTTGCTTTTGTGCTGCAGATAACATTAACCATAAAAAGTACCATGATTACAAGAAAAGCTATTATCATATCAGAACCCTAAGTGATACACTATGCCAAGAGCATAACCTATCCATTATCATTCCAGAATCATCTCATGGCAAAAAATATAATGAATGGTCTGCTGATAAAAACGGAACTTCATGGAAAAAACAGTTACAAAAAGATATCGATGAATTGATTCAGATTGCCGTTTCTTATGAAAACTTTATCGAATTGATAAAAGCAAAAGGATATGAAGTAAAGGGAGAAAGCTTTGATGAAAAATCAGCGAAATATATTTCTTTCAGACCTACATGCACTAAGAACTTTATCAGAGGGCGTGACAAATCCCTCGGTTCAGAATATACCAAAGAAAGAATAAAAGCACGTATTGAAAAACGCCAATTGGAATTATCCAAAAAGAAAGTTCCTTTTCCAAAGAAGAAATCTTTTCGCCCTGTTACAGATTATTCTCAAAAATCACTTATCGACACCAACAATGAAAAGTTTCAAAATAGTCCTGGACTGCAACATTGGGCAGATATCGAAAATCTTAAAATCGCCGCCAGCTCTTATAGTAGCGCCGGGTCTATTCAAGAACTACAAGACAAGATAAAAGAAAAAGCTTCCGTATCTCAGGAAGCTAAATCTACCATTATTGAAATCGAACATGAATTAAAACGAATGGGCGAAATCATAAAATACGCTCAGCAGTACAAGGACAATGAGCCGTACCATCACAGATATCTAAAATCGAAGAATCCGGATCATTATTACCGCACTCATGATATGCAGCTGGTTCTATATGATGGGGCTGTAAATATGCTGGAGAGGTATCGTGTTGATCTAAAAAGGATAGATGTGGAGAATATGAAAAGGGATTATGAGATAATGACTGCTAAGAAAATGGAGTTGCATAGAACTTACAAAAATGCGCAGAAAGAGGTCAGAGATATAGCGAAGAGGCTGGATAATATCCAGCAATATGTTAATAAAGAATACATTTCAGACATATCTATGCACCATAGCCAAAATCATTCTTTGTAACAATAAATGAGGACTCTCCTTTTAAGAGAGTCCTATACTATTTTCATATAATTCATACGTAATCTTAGATTCCATTATTCAGCACCTTCTTCCATTACCAGTTCACAGAGAAGTCCCTGTGGCAGAACATACTTAACAATACCCTTTGCAGTATCCCCAATACGATCATAAATTCTACCTCACTCATACTCTCACCCTGCACTGTAAATGGGCTGTTTGCCACATAACCTACGAGTCCAAGTCCATCCAGCTCCACTTTGATGGCTTCTTTATCAAACTCATTGTCTGGTTCTTTAACAAGTTTCACTTCCTGCTTTGATTCAAAAAATTCCTATCCATAATGATGTTTTGTGCCTGCAATTGTAAAATAGATTTTTCCCATAATTTTGCTCCTTTCTGGGTGCAATGATTTCTCTTGTTGATATAAGGATAGCAAAATATAAGTCCAATAAAACGGACGCAAAAAGACCTACAGTATAAATCGAAGGTCTTCCATTCGTAAACGCACGTAAAAATTTCAATTCCATTATCATCATCTTATAATATGAATTTTCTAAATTACTGCCTATTTCTTTACAACTATCCCGCCATCTTACTGATAACAAATTGTGCAAATTCCTTTGTTATCTGCAATTTATCACTCCCCCACTGAAGTCCTCCTAAAGTATCTCCACCTGCTGCCGTCACATGACTGCCAGGATTCACTTCCAAAAATTCATCAATCAGTTCTTGCGTTTTCAGTTCATAATCCCACCACTTAGCACTAAACTGCGAAGAATGGCACTCCGCCTGTACCTTCCACGGCCATCTGTCATCGTCATTATTTTTGATATAAACCGCTTCATCACTGGTTACCACGTAATAACCTACTATGCTACTAGGTCCTACGCTATGCAATAAAAGTACATCCCCTTTTTGCATAGTCTTTGGATTCTTACCAAACCCAAGCATATCCGTTTCCTCAATAACCTTAGGTTTAACAAACGGCTCTTGCGACGTTCCTACTGGCTTCAGATAATACTTCATGGTTCCATTCTGGGTAGCAGATGGTTTCTTGTTTATTAGTTTATGTACTTTGAATTTCTCCTGTTGCACAACCGGATGCTTCTTGATGAACTTCTGCGCCTCATCATAAATCTCACAAAGCTGCATATAGGATAAATCATAAGTATTGACGGACATAAGAATATCAGCCATTTCTTTTTGCTTCTCTACGTCCTCTACGCACACTCCATACTCATGATTATTAACCAATCCGCTTTCCGTAAAGTTCCCGGATGTCAAAACAAACCCTTTGGCTTTAATCCCATCATAGAACAAATATACCTTGCCATGAAGATTGTCATCAATTTTAATCAACAGATCAATACCCTTACTCTTGCAAAACTCATAAAACTTATATAACGCAACAGCCTTATGCGCGGTATCATCGTATTTCTGCAAAGTTGTATAAAGCGTAATCTTTTTGATTGTAGTCATATCCTCAATCAACTTGGAAATATCGTCTGTAACAAACGGAGATACAATTATTAAGGTATCTGCTTTTGCAGCCATTTTCTTCAATCGACTGAAGTGATTATTCTTTTTTCCATTTGTTAATATATCCAAATCTATCACACATCCTTTTCTTTCTATTTCAAAAGAAAAATAAATATAAAATAATCAAAAGAGCATTTAGTATAAATCCAAACACTCCCCTGATTCTTCTCTATATTCAAATTCCCTGTCACTCAACTTTCAAAAGCATCTCCATAATTGCTTTTGTGAGATTTTCCTGTTGTGCGCTTGTCAATTCCTTGGATGTTCTAACTACACAAGTTCCTATAATACAATGAGACCCTGTATGATAAACTGTGCCATCATACGATGCTAAAAGGGCGTTTCTATTTTCTGCATCCTCTAAATTGCCATAAACTTCAATGCATCCGCCACCTGCAGTTCCGATATCAATCACTTTGCTTATATCCACTCCAAATGGAAGTTTTTCCTTACTTACCTGACTATCAGAAAAGTAAATACACCCCTTATAACCACCTGGTGTATTCAGCATTCCATTTGGATCGTGTTCTGCTGTTACTGCCTCTACATCCACGATTGTTTGAACCATTCGAAGTCTTGCAATTATAAATTCATCTGACGGTGCGGTTACTTGTTTCATACTTTGCACACTGTCTTCGTATGAGACAAGCGTCTGCTCCAATTCACTTAACACAACCGTATAATCTGTAGGAATAGGATTCTCTGGGATAGATAGCGTTTCGACCTCTGCGGCATCAGCAATTACTTTTTCGGTCAACTCCTTAAGTCCCGCTGTATCCATCTCTTCATCTAACGAAAGCAACTCAATGCTATCAATATAACTCAAGTCACCTGCTTTCGCCTTCACTGTAGTAGCAATCGCATTTTCTAATACTGCCTTTGTTTCCAAGTCATATGGCATTTCATCCTTGTTCAGGATTTCTTGAGCATTATCTATGGCCTCTTGCAAATCTACATTTATTTTGTTATATAATTCTACTGCCTCATTATAAGAAGCAACTCTCTCGTTATATGCAGATGCCTTTACATTGTATTCTTCAACTGCATTTGTAGCTTCCACCAATGCTTTATTCCCGCATCCTCCAAGAAAAAACGTTAATATTAAACAACAGGCTAATAATGTAGGTTTTAAATGCTTATTCATGTTTTCTCTCCATCGTACTTCTTAATGTGTACCCCTCTGAGAATCTGGCACTTTTTCAAAATAGACCGTATTACGAAGATCATATTTCGCTTTTATCTGGTCATCATAATCAACTACAACACTATCTGCACCATATGGCATGTACTTGCGAAAGAAACAGGATACGCCTAAAGTTGTATACTTTACGCTAGAAACTTCACGCCCAGGGCGTTCACATTAGGGATCCCCTGAGACCCAAATATTGATCAGAAAAAGGAAAAGCCACTTTTGGTCATCATGACCAAAAGTTCTTTATCTCTTATAAAAACAAAACATTATTACTTATTGAATTGCATCCCTGACAAAATCTTGCAATATTTTTGCAGAAGGATAGTTTGACATTGATGCAATTCCATTTACTAATTCAATTGGATACAGTGCACCTTCATATTTTCTGCTAATTAATGAAGGCAAAGTGGCCAATATCCTTTTTAATCCTATTATATCCTCAACACATGGAAATGAATCCTCCGGATTATATTCACCGGTGGATATGTTTAATGTCATATGTGTGTTGTTATCTAAAACAACAAATACTTTTTCTCCCCAGTTAGTTCGTGACCCATATGGGTTAACATGATCTGGAGCTCTTTGAACTTCCTTTCTTATATATCCATGATTTAAAACTGCATATTTCATTTTACCATCTGTTAAATCTACAGATTTTGATATAGCACTAAGATGTTCAAAATATGTTCCTGATTTCTCACATCCCATGATATGTATTGGCCTATTCTGTTCTTTTGCATATTGCAAGAAGCTCCTTATAGAAGGCACTAATTTTGAGTACTGTCTTCCTAGTGTCATTGGGCCATCTTTTATATATAATGTCTCTGAAACCAAAGACTTATCTCTATTGCTCCAATGCAATCTAATAACTGTAAATAACATAAGGAGTTCCATAACAAGCATATAAGATGAAGCAACTGCTATAGGAGCATTATCTTCATTCATATCCAAATGAAATCCTATCATATCCGTTAGTAGAACTTCCTTGCTACAAAACGGACAAACCGATTTATCTTTATCATACCCCATTCCGTTTTCAATCTTTTTTCCACAATGTGGGCACTCAAAACTAGGCGAATTTACCTTTTTATCACTCCACTTCCTATATGCTATCCACTTTAATGTTTCGAAATATATTCCATTCTCATCGCATTTCATAGAATCAAAAATAATATTTCTTACTGTATTATAAATATTTCCTTTAGAACTTTTCAAATTTTTTAAAGGAAAAACTGTTGCATGAAACAGCGCACTATCCTGCATAATGTCTTGCATAAGAATTGGATGAGGAAATTCTTTATCAATTGCGGCTATTTTACTTTGCTCAATTGTCATTAACGCTGTTTTAACAAACGCCACCTCTTTTTTATTTTCCGATACAGGCACATATGAACCATCACTTACCCAGATATGTCTCAACGGACTAACTGTCAAATCATCAAATGTATGCCAAAGTTCCTCGTTGTACTCATACATATCCATCAAGTCGTTAGTCTCAAAATCTTTTATTAGTGAATTAACCCATTCACTTTCTATTACCTTTAAATGCCCCAGTTTTGAAGCACTCTCAAAAGGTAACCTTGTACCAGATGAATATGCCATATTTAGTCACCTCTCTTCGGTTGATATAGATTCGCCTGTACAGGAATCACAAATCTATGAGACATAGTAAGCATTCTCATATATCCTGGTGTTTTTGCTCTTAATATATCATCCTCAACACCTTCAAAAGCAATCTGTGTTCTAGTAAGTGCCTTTGTCTCATCTGTTGATGCCAAATGACCTACAAAGAAGTTTTCAGTTTGAACTAAAAGTTCTTTACTAATTGTTGAAGGGGACTGTGTTGAATATACCATTCCGATATGAAATTTAGCACCCTCTTTTGCAAATCTTGAGTATACATCTTGATTATCTTTCGTTTGTGGTGGGAAAAGGTTATGAGCCTCTTCAAAATACAACTGAATATATTTATCTCCTAAATTGTTATTCACAAACTCCGTCTCTTGCTTATTAAATACAGCCCGAGATAACAAATCCGAAAAATATTGCCTAATTTCATCATTCGCATTTCCCAAATCAAGAATCACGGTTTTTCCTTCATTAAGATAATTAATGATCTCCGTCACAAAATCGCCAGCTGTTGCAGAGTGATACATCTTATATTTAGAAAGCATTACCGGTCCCTTTCCTGATTCCGGGCACAAGAAATTAAGTATTGACAAATCATCTTTTGAAAAAACATCTTTGTTTTTATCATCAACTAATTTTTTATTATTATTTCTATAAAACTGAATAAACGCTATAAATTCATGTACAATTTCTTCCAGAGTAGTTGGCTGTGGAGGCACATTTTCTCCATATACTTTTTTACGAATATTCTCGTTATAATGGGGTTCTAATGCCTTAGTACTTCCAGCATACATCCATCTTAACTGTTTTAACCTTGATTCATTTACCGGGAAATTGGCCTCATGCAAAACCGCCCAATACATTTGTATTCGGCGTATTGCTCTAATCTTATCTCCCATATCCATATCTTCTATTTCTTCTTTGGTTGGCAAGACAACACTGGAGAAATCTGTAATATAAATAGACTCTCTTTTTTCTTTGCTTAAAAAAGTTCCCAAAATATCCTTACAACTTGCCGGTTTCTCATAAAAATTCAATTTTAACAATTTTGAGGGAGTTCCTGTTCTTTGTGTAAGAGCATACACTTCACACGAAGTCGGATTTGCCGACCTCAAAGACACACTATCTTGATCACTGTCATTAGCATACTCACCATTAATATCAAAAATAAGTTGTCCTACATTTTGGCTATCTCTAGTTGCATCAATCATTCCTTGTGCAATAAGCTTAACAACATTAGATTTTCCCAGTCGCGTTTTTCCAAACATTGCTGTTCTACATCCCATAAAATCCTTCATCGAAATATTAACTGGGATATTATCCGACTCCTGCCTTTCCATTTCAAACATACATTCCATCGTTCTTAACTTGCCTATGTTAGCTTGAAATTGATTACGTACAGTTCCATTAATAATAAGCTTAAGTAAATCCGCATCCGGAGAATATACCTCATATCTATGCGCACTTACTACATTATTAACATCTCCAGAAAATGCCAATTTATCTACATTATTCGGATCACCATAAAACATTCCCAAAACATCACATTCTAAGGCTCCCCATTGTAAGTCTGCTTGTGTCCACAAATCCAATTCCGGCATAGATCTCTTATGCATCTCAAAATACGTTTGTTGCACTTGTTGTGATAATGGTGTAGACGAAATACCTTTCACTCTAAGCAACGAAAAATGAGGTTGTGTTCTAGAAAAATCAGCTGGGACTAATATTAAAAAAGAGCCTCTTGGAATTCCTCCAACCGCAATCTTGTATGTATCATTAGTTATAATTGTTGCACCGTTATAACTAATATCTAAGACATATCCCACAAATCTCCACTTCTCAACATCTTTTACTTTCTTGTAATTATTCTGTCTGTCAATAAACTCCTTAACTTTGATTATTGGATTATTTTGTAAACTCGAATTATCCACTAAATTTTGTAATGTCCCCATTGTTTTCCTCCTAAACATTTGCACTAACAATCAGTTCCGAGTATTGTTGTCTACCACCAGCCAAACCTGATATACTACTATATCGAGTAACCTCTTCCAACGTATAATCTCCAGTTTGATACAGTTCCCTTACGTCTGGATGATTCACATTTGTCATTATTATTTTTACACCACGCTGTCTTGCACGTTCAATAGCATGAGCTAATCTCACTTGGTCATTCCAGTCAAATGTCTGGCGTGTGTAACCTACAAACCTCTGCTCATCATCCAATACCGCATATGGTGGATCGCAAAACAAAAAGTCATCTCTAAGTGCCATATTAATTACATCTTCAAAATCTCCACAAAGAAGTTGCGCATTCTGCAATATCTGTGCTCTCTGTTGAAATTGATCTGTTGACAAAATCACATTATTATGAGTTCCTATCGGTACATTAAATTGCCCTCTTCGATTTACTCTATAAATTCCATTAAAACACGTTCTATTCAAATAGATCATACGCGCAGCAATAGTTGCATCTGTCCGTGGCCTCATCTCTCTTACTCGATAATAATATTCTCTGTCATGGCTTCTTGCATGAGCTCGTAAGCGTTGTTCGACTGCTTGCCAATTATTTTGAATAGCACGAAAAGTAGTAATCAATTCCGGATTAATATCATTTAAAATTGCCTGTTGTGGTTCCAAAAAGAAATATAGAGACCCTCCACCTAAGAATGGATCAATATATCGATTATATTGCTGCGGAATACGATGTCTTTGATTTTTAACAAACCAATTTTTCCCACCAGCCCACTTGAGAAATGTATTTTCCATTATATTCCAACCTTCCCATCCATGATATCACTTCCCTTAAGCATCTGATACGTCATAGAACTTTCTACTGCAATTTCCTCCGCAGCAGCTTCCTTTGCTTTTACAACAGGGTCATCTACCATATGGTCGCCCTTAACCTCTAAGATTAAGTATCTTCCATCTTCCATCTCTACGAGAAAGTCCGGATAATATTTTCTCAATCTGTTTGATTCCGGATCAACATAAGGTACATAAAAATCTGTTTGGTCTGCGGTAAACATACCAGTAAAATATGTCTGCTTTACACGATTATTAGCAAGCAACTGTAAGAATAACTGTAGCTCCGGTTTGGAATCGAACACATATGTATCCGCATGGAAGCTCTTTCCATTATTCTTAACAATTACAGAGTCATCTGAATCCTGAGTAACAATCAAATCTTCGTTACCACTAAATTCATAATAACCACCTTCTTTTGGCTTCTTAAGCAATTTTACATCTACATTTTCCTTAACAATCTCTTTGTCTACAGAATACAGTGTTTCAAATACAACAGGGACTATCTTATCATGGATAATCTCATTATGCTCATTCACTGCCGCTAATATGAACTCCATACCTTCTTCAGATTCACGAAGAATCTTGGCAATCTCTGTACATCTGATATCCGGGAAATACTTAGCAACTTCTGCTACAAGCGTAATCTTAGAATACTGTAGCTTACTAACCATGTAATTAACATTACTCTCACGTACAACAGATGCCGTAGTTAGTCCATCCTTAATATACATGGTTGCATCGTAATTTTCTGTTTCAACCTCTTTTAAGCCAAACGATATTTTTCCACTATACGGCTTGTATTCCAACGTATATTTATAATGCAATCTGTTCATTCGGATAGTCTTTGGCGGTTCTTTCACACGCACCGGAACTTTCTTACGCTTTACATCCTTCTTAACCTTAAGTTCCTCTATGCTGGTTCTAAAGTTCTTTTTAAGTTCGTCATCCAAAATATCCATATTATCTTTGGATAAATAAACCGTGGCAGTCTGCTGTTCTTCTGTAATCTTTCTTAAGCATCGCATAGTAGCCTGCAACACAAATACCTTTGACTTAGGACTTCTGAATAACGCAACGCTAAATAACGACCTACAGTTCCAGCCCTCACGGCCTTTATTAACCAACAAAATGAATTGTTTCTTACTACCTACAGTTCCCACTACATCTAGGTTGTTAAAGTCTCTGATGTCTTCTGATTTGGTAATCTTTTCGTCACCTACGTTTACCAGAATCTTATCAAGTGGTATTCCAAGCTCAGATAATACTTCCTCTACGATAGGCTTGATTTCATCCTGTACCTCTGCTACTT
This sequence comes from uncultured Roseburia sp., assembly GCA_964445375.1. Taxonomy (GTDB): domain Bacteria; phylum Bacillota; class Clostridia; order Lachnospirales; family Lachnospiraceae; genus COE1. Next base: position 15,884 of record CAYUKO010000025.1, on the reverse strand, counting down.
CTGCACCAAAAATAGCCATCTTTGGCAACAGGCCTTCATATTCTTTACCACCATACTTCTCCCAGAAATCGGTAATGACAGCTTTAAGAAATACTTTGTTCTTTACATTGCTGTAACCAATAACACTGGTATCCTTTAAGAATTTGTTTCTGATAGCAGCCTGCAAACCATAGGCATACACAACTTCCGGCAGAATCTTATTATTTACATACGGTGTACCAGTAAAGTTATAACATGCCACTACCTTACTTCCATGCTTAGCTAATTCTTTTGCCAGCTCATTAATTGTATTTCTAAGACTTGTACCCTTTCCATTCTCATGCAGTGCTTTCTCCAAATCTGCACCAAACATATGGTGAGCTTCATCTACATAGATACCCATTTGCGAAAGTCTTGTAAGCTTTTCAAAACGCTGATTTGACATTAAATCATCATTATTACTAATTTCCTGTAATATACCTAGCACATCATCCAATACAGACTGGCCTGACATCTGATCATTAAAAAGCTTATCTACCGCACTTTTCTCTTTATGTTGTGCCTTTAAAATAATTTTCTGTGTATTAGAAATAATAATATTATACTTCGAACCATCCAAGGTATTTAACGTTGTTCCACTATCTTCCATAAAGTGTACTTTGATATTAGAATCCAATACACCTATATATTCCGGAGGTACTACCTTACTCTTATCAAAAGTTACAATTTCCTTTAGTGACTGCAAAACCGTTTTGTCTGGTGCAAATACCAATGCATTATGACAATATTTCTCGTCTCGAGGCCACTTAGATGCAAGCAAAAATTCATAAAAGATACACGTAGCCATGAGGATTGTCTTACCAAGTCCCATTGTCAAGGCATAAATATAATTCGGGTAGGATTCAGCATATTTCTTAATTTGCAAAAAGTAATCATGATACTGTTTCGGAGAATAAACATCATACAATGTCATCTGACCTGTTGTATCATAAAATCTTCTATCTGCAAACACACCATTTCGTTTAGACCAATCATCAAACATCTGATACATCTGCTGATTATCCATAAATTCTTTTACAAATACATACATTTCTAATGCTTCAAACTGTGGTTTTCTTAAGAATGCATCCGAATTCTTCTCTTTATCATTGTAATCCAAGTATTTCTTGGTTATTTCACGATATCTGTTTCTGATGATACCTTTGTTTTCTACGTAAAATGATCGAAGGAACTCAAAAAAGGCAAACTCCATACCTACTTCTTTTGCCATGTCTATACCTCCAGTTCAAGTGATTCTGATAACAAGTCTGTAATCTTAATTTTAATTCTTGTTGCAGATACAGGAATCTCGTATACACCGGTTACCAATTCATCTTTACCTGGCACATCGCATACAGTAGGTCTAAGGGTTTCACCATCGTAATTCCAGTCAATATAGATGGATTCTACAAGCTGACGCCAATCTTCAACCGACTCCTTCTGCATACTTAACTTCTGTAAGAGATTCATTGGATAAAACTCTTTGATTACAACATTCTTTCCTTCTTTAACCACATTTGCATCGGCTTCTCTCTTAAACTGTAAATCCATCTTATCACGAAGAATATCGAGAATTTCTATTTCCAATTTATATGCAGATAACTCCTGCTCTAGTGAAGCCTTCAAATCTGCTTCATGTCCCATGCAAATAATTCTAATATTCTCTACAACACCATTTGGATTTTCTTCCTTACGCTTTTCGAATGTACGATAAGGTAAGTTTGCTTTTAATTCTTCTAAATCTGCCTTAGTTGCAATACGATTAGCAGGCATGATTTTAACCATCCAACCATCCATCTCACCGTCATATACAGATGAGGCATCATATTTCTGTATACCAAGAGCATCCATGATTAACCCCTTAGCTTCCACAGGATTACGGAAGAAATCATAATTATTAACATTATAGACCTCAAATCCTTTATATATATCATCTACCGAATCAGATGCATTAATAAGTCTTTTGGTCGTAGTCTGCACAGCTCCTAGATTAATATCTGCACCGATAAACCGGCGTCCTAATTTCATTGCTACAGCCTGTGTTGTCCCAGACCCCATAAAACAATCAAATACAATATCATTTGGATTTGATGCAGCTTTAATAACATCCTCCAATAACTTCTCTGGCTTCTGAGTTGGGTAATCTAATCTCTCTTTAGCAAAAGGGTTAATTATAGATATATTCCATACATCTTCTGGAAATTTTCCTTCTTCATTTGGTTTATAGTCTAAAACTCTTTCACCACTTCCATTATTTTTATATTGATTTCTTTTCAATGTAGACTCTGCATATTCCTGTCTAACATCATTATAGTTAAATGTCTGCATTCCATATGTCTTAGCGTACCAGAATATGGTGTCATGCTTTCTTCCAAAAAAGTTGTGTCCAATTCGACCTCCGGAATAATTCCAAATTATTTCATTCAAAAAATTTTCTTTACCAAATATTTCATCTAAAATTAATCTTACATATCCACTAACACGCCAATCACAATGTAAAAATATTGTTCCTTTTTCACTTAACAATTCCTTAATCAAAACAATTCTTTCATAAATAAATTGTAAATATTCATCATTATTCCATACATCCGTATATTGTTTTTCTTCGAATACCGAAGAATCGCCTTGTATACGTTTATTTTTAACTTTAATCTTCTTTACATAATCTGCGCTACTCGCAAACGGCGGGTCTATATATACTAAATCAATTTTACCTCGATATTCCTTTAGCAAATGACTCATTACCTGCAGATTGTCACCCCAGAAAATTTTATTCATCCAACCATTCTTGGGTTCACCAAAAGACTCCTTTAACTGTGCCGGGTAATACTGTGTTGATGTGTACGGTCTTTTACCCGTCCAGTGCAACTCTGGATACCCCTTTATTGGTTTTCTCTGTTCAAATTCAAATGAAAGTTGTCCGTCCATTTAACAATCTCCTTTTCTTCTACAGTAATGTCTCATATCGCAGTTGGCACAGAGATTTTTATCCTTAGCTCTACCACTAAAATCTTTACTTTGAATCTTCTCTACCACTGCATCAAATTCTTTAATTGTTTTGTCAATTAATTCTGTTGATTTATCAAATGTCACCGTAGGTACACCATTCTCTTCACCGGTGTAATACAGATGCATCTTGCTTACTTTCTTTCCGGTTTTCTCTTCTACAAGATGTGCATATACTTCCAACTGTCTCCGATAACGATTCATCTCTACGGATTCAACCAGGATATTAGGTTTCTTCTCCGACTTAAAATCAATGATTTCTACGGTGTCACCCTCACCTTTAATAAGGTCAACCTTACCAAGTAAGATATAATCTGGCTTAACCAAACTTACTTCAACCTCCGCATCCTGTATACGACTCCAGTCTCTCTGATTACGTTCCACATATCGTAATATTTGCTTATACGCTGCTTCAATCTGTGGTTGTCCTAAATAAGAATGTTCGCTTTTGGATAAAGTTGCATAGTTGGTATCAAACCATTCTCTTATCGTATCCGGCACAATCATATGCTCTTCATGACGCATAGCCGCACGATGTATGTCTTCTATCGTCTCATGTATCAATGTACCAAAGAGTGTTGCACCAACTCTTACCTGTGTAAATCCCAGGTCCTTAAAAAACTTATACTGCAAAGCACAATTCTCATACAACGCAATATGCGAAGTAAATGAATATGTATCTTTGATATTTACAGGTTTTACTGTTTCCAACTCTAAATCTGACAAGTCCACGTCTTCATACGACGGTAGCTTACCGTAGCACTCTTCAAAGTACTTACTTGGTGTAGCTCCACGTCCTTTCTTCTCACAACAGGACAGAACCAGTAAATTCTGTGCTCTGGAAAATGCTGTATAATACAATCTCCAGAAGTCAAAGAACTTAATATCTTCCCTTGTTTCAAAGATATCTCTGTGGAAATATTTATTTTCAATTTCTTCAATCAGATGATTTGCACTATTCTTCGGTGTACCACTTAAAGAGTCTACAATTACCACTGGGAACTCCATTCCTTTTGACTGATGAATAGTCATAAAGGAAACACATCCGCTTGGTGCATATTCTGAATCATCTTCGTACTCCGTAATACCACCATCATAAAGAAATCTAAAATACATATTAAAGAATCTCTCAACCGCATCCACAATATTTTTTTCTGTGAAGACGTCAATTCTATGCAGGTATTCATACTTACCTAATATAGACGTCAGAATTGAAAGATTTCTTGCTGGCCTCTCATCTGTTACACCAGACTTCATATCTATGCCAAGATACGTACTGAAAGGCTCAAACTGTAACATCTGATACAGCAGTCCAGTAAATGCATAATCTGCATTGTCATGCTTGATATTAGCATGTTTCTGCATCTTCTCCGCTATCCACTTACCTAATGTATCCCTATGTTGTAAGATAAGCTCCTTGGCCGCCGCAATACACTGCGTATCATAATATTCGTACAGTTTTTCAAAATCAAATGCAAAATCACGTTGTTGTAACTTTCGTATATATTCCGGGAAGCATAATAACATACAACCGATAACCTGCTTTATCTCTTTTCTCTCAAAAAACATCTCTGAACGTGGTGAATATACCTTAATACCATGTTCTTCAAGGTATTCAATCATTCCAGTAACTTTATCACCTTTTACAGACCTACATAGTACTGCAATCTGGTTATAATCAGTTAAAACACCGCTATTCTTCATCTGTGTAATAAATGAATATACCTGCTCGTACCAGTCATCCACAAGCTCCTGACCTGAACACTTAATAACAGAAACTTTGTCTTCACGCTTACCTTCCGGTGGAACAATCTTCTTGTCAAACCTAAAGTTCCTCCAAAGAAAATCATAAGCTCTGCCATCGGTAGTACTCATCCATTTATTATAAAAATCTATTATCTGCCTCTCCGAACGGTAGTTAGTAACAAGTTTTACTTGTTTACATTCCCCCTCTTCAAAGTGACCCGGAAACTCTAAAATATTTCTAATTGTAGCACCACGGAACCGATACAATCCCTGGTCATCATCTCCTACTACGCAGATATTTTTATTCTTTCCTGCAATCAAGAACACCAACAATTCCTGTATGTAGTTCGTATCCTGATATTCGTCTACCATTACATACTTAATCCTCTTTTGAATTTCTTCTAGTATTGCCGGCTGTTCAATCAACAACTTGTACGCCTCTGTCTGGATACTTGAAAAATCAATTAGATTCTCATCCTCCATAAGAATGTCATACTGTTCCATAATATTGGCTACAGCTACAATCTTTTCATTGGAATCCTGCATCATTGATTGCACATCTACAAGCTCTTCTGCAAGATTATTAACATACTTTACGATTTCGCCAGCCTGTCTCCAAGCCCCTTGCTTCTTTTCAAAAATAGCTTCAAAATGTGGCAGACTTCTAAATCTGTTTATACGTTGAAACACCATATATTGCTGGTCAAAGCTATCAAGCATACGGTAATTCTTCTTAATTCTGGTGTATTCCAAATGGTCTTTAAGGATTCTTAGGCAAATTGAATGGAACGTACCAATGTACATTTCATTCAAATTAACGGATACACCTATGCTATAAAGCTCATTGGTAATACGGGTAATTAACTCCTTTGCAGCCTTCTCCGTAAAAGTTGCAATCATAATCTCTTCCGAGAGAACATTTTTTTCAGTTATAAGGTAAACAATACGTTTAACAAGCGTATATGTCTTTCCCGTACCCGGACCCGCAATAATAAGCAACGGGCCATCGGTTGTCGATATTGCACTTCTCTGTGCTTCATTTGCATTTTCAAAATCGAACGCCATGGTCTCTCTCCCATCTATATATGTCATAAAAGTCAATATGGTTTCATTCTATTTGTATACCATTTGCAGTCCTATTATCTGGACTCTATCTCAACGATATCATCAAATCCACAATTCAATTCTTTGCATATACGTGCTAATACATCCAACGATACTTGTTGATCATTATTCAGCTTTGTGAATGTACTAGGTGCAATCCTTGTTCTCTTACGTAGTTCCGTTTTACTAATTTCTTTATCAATCAACATCTTCCACAATGGTTTATACGTGATTTTAATTTGAACTTCTGCTGACATATGCATCCTCCGTCCATAAAAAGTAACTGTATTTCTTCTACATAATTGTACTATGATGTTTTCATTAATTCAATTATTTCTTATGAGAAGTCGAAAAACTCTATATTAATCCATATGTTGACTGCAGGCACCCACAACTGAGCACTCAAGGCAACAAGAAAGGCACTAACCACTAGAGATAACCAGTAATTAGTGCCTTATTGGCAGAACAGCCTAGCACAGTTGTCTCCTACAGTAAACATATAAAACTAGCTTTCTCATGAATTGCTAACTTGTTTCTATACGTCCCTTACATAAACAACTTCAAAATTATTGACTCTATTAAATCATATCCATCAAGATAATCTCTTAGCTCTAGGTATTTTTTATCTTTCTTAAAGAGATTACTTTCAATTTCCTCATTTGCAAAACATTGATATGTTGCTTTTGCAAATTCATTTACAAGGGCTAACAACCTATTTTCGTTAAAATTACATTCTTCTGGGAAATCAGTAAAATCGTCATTGTTCTTTCCATTCGCCACCCAAGCTACATATGCACACAAAAATTCCGATCCGTATTTTAGAATATTCTTTAGCTTAACATCAGATATTCTTTTCTCGGCTTCATTCATCTTTTTACTTACAATTTCAAACATTTTATCCATAATAATATATGGTCGATATTTTTGTAAAAAGAGTTCTTCACTAATCTCTCCCTTATCTGAAATATTTAGACGATTCCAATGCACATCCTGTTTTATGTACTTCCCTTTCGCCGCTCGTGCAGAGCCAGGTTCTTGAAGCAAATACATTGCAGATATCTTAACAAATCGTTCCAAGTCGTAATGCCTAAATATTTTTTTGTGGTTCTTATCTACCCTCTTATCGATATAGAAGAAAGGAGCTTCTTTTCCTTCCGACAAGCTATTTATATCATCTACCAAATAATCCGTATATCTAATATCTGCATCATTAATTGCCTTTTGTCTATTCAATGATACACTAATACTTCTATAAAACTCCGTTTGTTTTTGCAATCTATCTTTCTTAATAATTCTTAGTAATACCTTGGCCTTCTTAGCTTTTTCTAACTTAGATTTCAAATTTTCGTTATTAGGATCGTTTTCAAGAAGATTCAGCAAGTTATAATAATACAAGGCCGCAACTGATACCGTCTGGGCACCATTAATTATCGATATATCTGCATCACGCAATAATTTTATATCTATTTGATATTCTCTTCTCTGTAGCAATTTATCCTTATCAATCATTAATGTAATTCCATTATTAAAAAACCAAAATTTTTCTGGCTCTTCATCTAATGTTCTCTTGATTTCTGCATCTACCTCTAATACATCTTCTATTTTTTCACGTACGTTATCTTTAAATAAATAGTCCCCTACGACATTATATAATTGAACAATATCATATAAATGTGCATTATAGACTTGACCCTCTGCAGCAGGATTCGAATGCTCATATTCTAATATACTTAATGTACTATCCACGCCTATTCCCAAATTAAGTTGTTCTTCACTGCCAACAAACTGAGCACTTATTTCCCACATCTTTTTACTCTTCTTGTTTTTCTTAAAATAGGCTCCTATTCTTTCTTTTATATTTTCCTGCACTTTAATCTTTTCTTCTATCGTATGTACAAATATGACTATTTTAAATTTGTCATATTCTTTAAAATCTATCGCTTTAATAATCCTATCAACTACGCTATCCTCATCAAACTTTCCTTTCTTCTCGTAAAAAATTATATCAACTTTATCTCCAAGACCAAGAATAGAAGAATTAATAAGCAGTTCTTCTTCTCCAATCATTTGCAGAATATCTTTAATATTTTTCTCTAACATCAACTCATTGTTTTCAACAATTTCGCGAATTATACCTATTCTTTTATCTAGTATATCAAAATTTTTCATCCTAAAGTCCTTCTCTCTTTAAATAAGTGTTTCTTCTCTGTTTATATATTCATTCTTATAATATTTCCCAATATTACTGTAGCATTTTTCTATCAACGCATTAAATGCTTCTTCAAATGATAACAGAATACTCTCTTTCCCTTGATAATCAATCTCTACTAACGCTTCCCTTGTCTTTTGATAGCCCATCTTATACCAATATATCAATTTTTCCATTTCTCTTATTTTCTTTTTTCCATTCTTATCAACAACTATTAAACACAGATAATCATCTAAGTCTCTTTCTAATGATCTTAATACCAGTTCGAGTTCATTTTCCAATTCAAATCCTCGACTATTTGTAACTCTGCTTTTATCCAAAATTACATCTACCAAGTTATTCTCTTCCGGATATACCGTTCCCATGTGTATTCCGAATAACTGTTTCAATTCTCTACGCAACTCTTCTTTTGCATCACCATTAATTTTTATTCTAGTATAAAAAGTTTTTGGCAATGGTTGTGCATCTAGACCTTGAAAAAGAATAAATGCTCCTTGTTGTGCTATAATTCTTTGATTTATCTTCATGTGATCTATTAATTTAAAATTTCTATTAAAAAGCGTACTGTGTGAATACCATTTCTTTTTTCTACAAATTAGTTCTTCGTAATTATCCTTCACTCCATCACCTACAGGACAAAACATTTCATCCAAATAGAACACATAAACATAACCATGCTCTTTGTCCGTTTTTGTAATTTTTTCCGTATAAAACGGTGTTATTGCAAAAAACAATGCAATCAATGAATTATACGACACATCAAGTAAACGACTTGGAAACCCACCATGTTGAGCATTAATTGCTTTCTCTAGGTATGAATCCCCTTTCGCAATGTGATTCGCGGACATTTCATCTAATACATTCTTTTCAAAAAACTCATTATTATCTAAATATCCATTTCTAAAAATATTAGGTTGACATGCCGTTTTCCCATAATCAACGGTTTCTCCTCTAAAAACAATTATCATATTGGAGCGTTCTAGTCTCTTAATCATCTTGATATATTCTTCAATCCCCTGACCCTTTTCCAGACAGAAATCATTACTCATTTTTAATCCTCTTTTCAACATAGTTTATATCTTGAATAAATATCACAAACCCATCATTTAAAGTATTATTTGTAAATATTTTCTTTACTCTATAATAATACAATTGACGCAATAATATCAATCTATGCAGATCATATTTAACTATATGTTACTTTTGTTATTATATACCAAAATCAATGTTCCACTTTACTCTTATCAGATGGGGCTACCGAAAAAAACCCCCATCAATCGTCCTCCGACACTTCAAAATTGCCTTTCCAAATGCATTAAATTTTTCATCCGTTTTTTGTCCGTTGTTTTCGTACCTCTCAATGTTAATCCGCCATGCCACGCTCTAAATTAATTTTTAGTGTCTTAAATCTGTCATAAAATCACAGCTATGTCTCCCATAACCCTAGTAAAATCAATCCTTTTAAGTAAATCGCCAGATGTTGCCGTGGCATACAAATAGAATAATTATCATCTTCATCATCCTACAACTTCATTCCTTCAAAAAAATCCCCTATCTCCACATTGAATATCTCACATAAAGCCAACAGCTCTGACACCTTAATATTATACAATCCACATTCCAACTGTGAAAAAGAGCTTCTTGATATTTCTATTCCAAGTAGTTGCATCTTTGCAATGGTTTGTTCTTGTGTTAAGTGGTTCTCCATACGGATTTTTCTTATATTTGCTCCAATATTGTACTTATCTTTATCTTGTCTTATTTTCATAGCCCCTCCTGTTTTTTGCTATGTATAGCTAGCAACTTATTATTGATTTTATCTAAGCTTTCGTTTATAATTGCTAGTTATAGATAGCAAACAGGAATTGAGGATAAAAAATTGGAAAATATACAAAAATGCGTTGATATCAGGACTTTAAATATGTCTTCTAGACTTCGGAATGTATTAATTCGAAATGGCATTTCAGATTTACAACAAATAAGAAAATACACCAAAGAGGATATCTTACTTATTCGAAATATGGGCATTGGCACATATCAAGAGCTTGAATCGCTCTGCAATATGTACAATATTAAGATATGGTCTTTAGATATGCTTGCTGAGTTGTTTCCTTCTTGCAAATTTCCTACTAAAGTTTACCGTAATATATTCCATCGAAACATTACCTCCATTCAGGATTGTGCCAACCTAGCTCTCAGCGATATTTTTGAAATTGCTAATAACAATAAATCTGTTGCAAAGAAAATCTTACATTTCCTAAATCAGCAAAACATTGAAATAAAAAAGGATGGAAAATGACTTTCATCGTTCTCCATCCCATTTGATTCCTTATACAATTTTTTATGGTAGCTAGCATATTCTGCTTCTATATCTGCTAGCTATTGGTTATGTTCATTCATCAAATCAACATATTACCATTCCTTGATTCCATACCATACAACCACCATTTCTTACTCATCGTAATGTTCCATACAATATCACACATATTCCTGCGCTCTGACTTCTCGTATAGTCGGAATCCCATAGTGTTTTTCTCGCTTACACAATATGCATCCACAATGAATTTTACCTTTGGAATACTTGCCGTCTACTTTGTACCAATCCCATCCGTAATTTTCTCTGCAGATGCGTTTTTTTCTCTTAATAGCTCTTTTCCTTACATCTCGTCTGTAAACTCTGGTTCTTTCCATATGTTTTACCACCTTAACATGTATTTACTCACCCTATAGAGTCCCTGTTAAGTGGATTTGTTAAAGTCTCTATAGGTTGAGTATGTTAAGATGTAATGAAATCCATTGATTCATACTTTTTATCATTCCTTTCGCTCCGCTCAGGCACAAACAAGTTATGAAAAATGTTGTGCCCCCTCCACTCTTTGATTTATAATTCTTGTATGGAATAGCAATACACTACAGAGCACGGGAGGAGGAGTGGCGAATTTATTTTCGACCCCGCATACTTATATGTGCCGTCATCCTTTCAAGCACAAACAAGTGGGACATTGAGCCCGGACTCTTATCATTGGTTAAACCATGTTTATTTAGTCGCAGGATGACAGTCAATGTTGCTATTCCTTTTTTATTTTTAAGGAGGTGTTTCCTCTATGTCGATGAAGTTGAAATACTCCGTCTGCTGTGGGCTTGACGTCCACAAAAACGTTATCGTTGCGACCATCGTTACTACCAACAAAGAAGGAATATCTGAGTATAATCAAAAATCTTTTTCTACTATCAACTCCGATATTCTAAGGTTTCATGACTGGCTTATCGAGAATAATTGTTATCATGTTTGTATGGAATCCACTGGAAAGTATTGGATTCCTATTTTTAATTATCTCGAAAATGACATTAATGTGTGCCTTACTCACCCAAAATATGTCAAAGCCATCAAGGGCAAGAAAACTGACAAAAAAGATTCCAAATGGATTGCTGACCTTTACAAGTTCGATTTAGTCAGATGTTCTTTTATTCCACCTAAGGATTTCCGACAGCTTCGCGAGCTTGCAAGATATCGTTTCAAGCTGGTCTGTATGAAGTCTTCCGAGAAGAACCGTATTCAGAACTGCATGACCGTTTCCAATGTCGGTATTGCAAGTGTTTTGTCAGACCCTTTTGGGAAAACCGCAACGGAAATCATGTCCTATCTGCTGACACATACTGCAGAAACCATGGATGAAAAAGCCGTACGCAAACTCATTAAAAAGGGCGCAAACGCTAAATCTGACGAAATCATCGAAGCTATCAAAGGCTATAAAATTGAAACCGATCAGGCTAAAAAGCTGGAACTTGCCCGGGCGCATCTTGAGTATCTTGATGATATGATTACCTAAACAGAAGTGGAACTCTATGTCCGCATCAAACCTTATTATGAGTTTGTGGAGTATGTGAGCACCATGCCAGGCATGACCGAATTAAGTTCCACCATCATTCTTGCTGAAACAGGTGTAAATATGGACATCTTTGACGATGCCAAACATCTATGCTCATGGTGCGGACTTGCTCCTGCATGCAATGAATCAGCTAATAAGAAGAAATCTTCCCGAATTTCAAAAGCCGGTGCCTACCTGAAGCCGATGATGGTACAATGTGCACTTGCTGCCATCAAAAGTACCAAAGAACCTTATTTTGCAATTAAATACAGACGGCTCAAGAAACGCCGCGGACACAAAAAAGCCATTATTGCAATCGCCAGAATGATGATAGTCAGTATCTACCATATGGTTTCTGACAAGAAAACTTTCACCCCCTGTGATTACGAAGAATTGATGAATCCTCAAAATCATGTGGAACGGGTTGTTTTAAATGAAAACAATATCTTCGCTTATCTTGAAACACTCGGCTATGACAGCTCAAAGTTAGTAAAACGCAACGATAACTAATTCAATCAATTATATCTAGTGTTTTAAAACGGGGTTTTTATGAACCCTTGTATAGGTGCGTCCAAAAATCTAGTTTATTTTTCACTCTTCTCCCCTACCCCATTGTCTGATAATATTTATCTACTTCTGTTTCATAAACCGCATATGTATTATCATCAAATAATACCCATTCAACCATATCAATCTTTCCTGTGTTTTCTTCCACAAATCTGGCTACTGTTCCAACAGCTATCCTTGCTGCTAGCTGCACTGGAAAATGGTAAATTCCTGTTGAAATGGATGGAAATGCGATAGCTCTGATTCCTTTTTCTACTGCTAATGTCATTGAATTATAATAGCAGTTCGCTAATAACGCCGCTTCATCCTTCTCGCCACCATTCCATACCGGTCCTACAGTATGAATGATATAATCACATGGTAAATTATATGCTTTCGTTATTTTCGCCTGTCCGGTCTTGCAACCACCAAGCAAACGGCATTCATCCAAAAGCTCTGGTCCTGCGGCTCTGTGTATTGCACCATCTACTCCTCCGCCACCAAGCAAACTGGAATTGGCAGCATTCACAATCGCCTGCACATCTATAATCTTCGTAATATCGCCTTTTACGGTTTTGATAAGTGTTTTAATCATTTCATACTTCTCCCACTCACTGTATTATCCTTATTGTAACATATCACTCTTTGAAAATGAACCAACTGCATGACTACTTCCTATCGTTTTTCCTTTTACAGCCTCACACTCTTTCTGCTTTTTACGTTTTTCCATTTCTTCTTTCTTTTCTGCCATTTTTTCACGTATGGAGATTCTTACATGTTTGGCTTCATTTTCTTTTTTATTGTGCTTTTCAGAATTATCAATCAATCCATCTATCTTATTATAATTTCCTTCTTCCAACTCTTCTACCTTAGCTAGTGGCTTATATTCCGACACTTTTTCAAGCTGTTGTAACTTTTTAAGTAGCTGCTTTGACTTTGAAACATGCTCTGTATACTCATTCTCCTCTATGATTTCATTTAACCATTCTTTCAGATATCCAGTATCTCCGGTCTCAATGCTTGTCTTAATGCTAGCAATATGTTCCTCTCTGTCAGAGACTTCATCCTGATATGCATAGGTATCGTAACCATATGCAAATTCGTCTATTTCTCCGGCGATTTTTTCGATAAAATAATGTTCTACCTGTGGCAGATAGGTTTTCATAGTTCCCGTCTGTGCTTCTGTAATCGGATTGATATCTACATCAATTCCTCCAAGTTTCAATCCATCCTCATGCAATGCATTAAACAGTACATCTTCTTTGATATTTCCTGCGTATTCTACTACGATATCAATATCTGATTTTTTATCTTCCATGCCTCTGCTACGGCTGCCCGATACTGCCACATCAACCACCTTTGCACCTAGTTCCATATCATCAAGTACAGACTGTACATATGCATATGCTGTTGCTTCAATATCCGCAACCGTAATATCCCCTATCGGCTGAAAGCATTCCAAAGTCTTTTGTCTGAATTGCTCTACCACATTCTGCTGTATTACATTTATCTGTTCTGCTCGTTCCACAAGAGTATCATAATCTACCCGGTGTACTTTACTGTTACTATCTACCTGTCCTTGTACCGAATCTCGATAATATACATCTCGCACACTATCATGACGTGGTTCCCTTAGGTCTGTAACAATTTCATTCAATGCTTCTCTTATAGAAATATCAGGATTATCATATACACCGCCATCCAATTCTTTATAATTTTGATTATAAATTGTATAATCATATCCCTCATCCACTTCATGAATACTGATGTATCGATCTGCTACGGCTACTGCTAATTCTGTTTCGTTTTCTTTCTTCTCTTCCATAGGCATTTGCAGCTTGGCTGAGAATTCCTCCAGTTTCTTAGATACGTCATCCATTCCTATAATCTCATTCTTTAATAGAATAATGCCTTCTTTTATTGGTTTATTGATTACTCTGGTAAGAGCCACTCCATCCGCTTCATTAGATAACTCTTTTCTCTTTTTACCTGCAAGTAGCCTTCCTACATTTCTGGTACTATTCCCAACCTGCTTTATTTCGTTCCCGATCTCATCAATTCGTTTTGCTGCACTCTCAAAATCCTGCAATAAATCTGCAAATACTCCTCTACATTCCGAAATCATACTTTGAGCCTTTCCTATTCCCTTCACTAAAATATGATTTACCTCCTCTCTTCCCTTATTTTTCATAGAAGAAACCGTTTCTTTTGCAGTATTCACCAATTCATTTTTTACTTTTGATAAATGTTTTCTGGCTATAGTACTTTTCTTCTGGATAACGGTAATTTTCTTTGCGGCTGTATATGTCTCTACTTTTGGCTGACTCTCCTGCAGCTTGGCAAGCTGCTCTCTTACCTTCTGCAATTCCTGAGTCATGGACGCCATCTGCAATTGCATATCAATAACATAATGAAAACCAACCATATATTCCTTTGCCTGTTCTTTCATGCCATATTGTTCCATCATATTCATAAAAGTTTTTAATACTTCCATTTCTTCTGTATTCTGCTTTTTATCCATCCTGTTTACCTTACCTTTCTATCTTGCTTCCTGCCTTATTGCTTCCTGCCTTATTTCTTCCATTCTCTTCCCTTCCATGGGAATCGGAGCCTTTTCTATAAGTCTTTCTTTCATTTCCACGATTTTTTCTTTTACGGATATCCGTTCGTGCCTGTCCGCTACTTTTGGCTTTTCTTCCTCTATGGTGGCTTCGTTTTCACCTGTTTCATCCATATTTAAAAGAGCATTGAGTTCTGACAATCGTTCGATTTTCTCAGCTAACTCCTGCTCTTTCTCAAATGGTTTATTTACTTCTGCTTTGGCACTTTCCAGCTGATTCTCTACATTAATCAGCTTCTGCTGCAGTTCATCCAATACTTTAGGCATATTTTCAAACATATTTCCGATTCTTGTTATATTTCCAAGTACATCGTTTCCTAGTTCAACATTATGACTTAGCTTGTCCTTTAGTCCTAATATGTACTTATTATTAAAAAGGTCAAAAGCTAAGCTCATTCTAAATCCACAGAAATTACCAATATGCTCTCTTTCATTGGAAGACTTCACCTCTTTGCATGCTTCCAGAATAGCTGTTCCGGCTTCTTTTCTGTCTGTATAGATTTTACATGCTACTGCCATCAGGAAATGATCCTTATCAGCATCTCGCTTATTCCATTCATAGGTTCGTATATCACTTTCCATGCCTTCAATACGCTCCCGTAGTTCTGCTATCTGCTGAGGGTAATGCTTTGTAATATTATCCTCCAGTCTGTATTTCTGGCTTGTATGATTGGCTTTCATTAGCTTCAGCTTCGATACCTGAATATCGAGGTCATGAGGTAAGCACAGTCTGTCATCTACTTCGACAGTACCATACTCCCTCCAA
>CAYUKO010000024.1:0-32114 GCA_964445375.1 uncultured Roseburia sp. | reverse complement strand
TATGTAAACTAATTAAGGAAAACAGTTATGTTGATTGCGAATAATCAAGAAAGGAAATGGAGAGGAAGTAGGAATGGTGGAACTGCAATGGAAAGTAGAAGGCAGGCGCTTCAGAAGCCAGGAAGAATATATGGCAGCACTGAGAGACAAGCAGCTCATTGACTCCATTACTGCCAATCTAAAACTGGACAGACCACGGGATATCGAGAAGCTCTATCAGGAGTTGAAACGTGGGAAATATCAGTTTGAGTCCATTGTTGGAAGGCAATTTGATGATAATGTATATGAATTATATAGGCAGATAAAGGAAGAAGAATCCAGAAAACAGGAGCAGGAAACTTTACGGCAGGAGAAGAGGAAACAGGAGAGAGAGAGGAAAAAAGAAGCGCTGAAAGCGATAGGAAAGCCGAAAAGTACGATAAAAGAAAAAAAAGTCCGGCTGGAGGATTTCGATCGTGATATGCAGAAGGAAATACTACAGGAGCTTCGAAGGAAGGAGAAGAAGAAAAAGAGGATTATAGCAATATGCATTCCCGTCTGCGTAATATGCTTTGGATATTTTCTACTATATTACAATGATGTATTAAAAAGTAACGCTGAGGTTGCTGAGCTGATTGCTTTAAAGGAGTTAGCAAATGAATCCAACAGTAGTTATATGAATGGAAATGAAGTAGTGATTCATAGGACGCAGGAAACAGAAACGGATGCACCTAAGATACTTTCAGAATATGAAACTTTACATAATAAGAATAAAAAGCTAATAGGATGGATAAAAATTGACGATACAATGATTGATTATCCTGTTATGCAGACAGCAAATAATGAATATTATCTGAACCATAACTTTAATCAGGAGGAGGATAGAAACGGCTGTATTTTTATGGATTATCAGTGTGATGTTATAAAAGGCTGCGACAATATGATTCTATATGGACATCATATGCAGTCGGGCAAAATGTTCGGATCACTGAACAAGTATAGTAGTGAGAGCTATTATAAAGAACATCCGCTAATACAGTTTGATACCATTTATGAAAAGGGACAGTACGAAATCATGTATGTATTCCGCTCAAAGGTTTATTCAGAGGAAGAAGTAACCTTTAAGTATTATCAGTTTATCAATGCTGGTTCAGAGCAGGAATTCAATTCCTATATGAACGAAATGGCAGCATTGTCACTATATGACACTGGAATAACCGCAACCTATGGCGATAAGCTGTTAACATTATCAACCTGTGATTATCAGGAAAATGATGGAAGATTCGTGGTCGTGGCAAAAAGGGTGAATTAAACAGGCTTGAGTATTAAGTCAAAATGAAATGGGGAGATGCTTAAATGACAAAGAACACAACAAGAAGGAAAAAAAGAAAGAATCTGAAATTACGTAGAACAATACGTAAGACAGTAGCTGCAATCATTATGATTATGGCAGTAGTTGTAGCAGCAATACCAGTAGAGAACTTTGGTACTATGCAGGCACAGACAAGTTCTGGAAGTGACATAAGTATGGAAGCGTTGTATAAAGCATATCAGGCTGATATGTGTAATACAGATGAAGAAGATGTGATATTTAATGGTGTTTTATCGGATATTACAGATTATGATGCTGGTTGGGATGAGGATACAAATACCTATTTGTATGATGAAAGCATATGTGATTATAAAACAATACGTATTGTCCCGGGTGAGAATGGTGAAGCGACCACTTTAAATTGGGAATTTTTGGTCAATAACAGAAACGGAAAAACACAAGGAACGGATGCGGTCATTGTTGGATATAATAGAAAAGATATAAAGGATGATATAAAAGTTACAGAACGGTTATATACAGACTATTTTCTTGTGGAGAGTAAGTATATTGAGGCTGTACGAGAGATTTTGAAAAATGAGACATATAAGGTACAGTTTGTAGAGGATACAACCCAGACAAGTTGTACGGTCCCGGAAGTGGATGCTGACCATCCATCTTTTACGATAACTTTAAAGAAAATAACAACAAATGTAAGTGAACAAGGTTCTACCTATGGTTCTAAGACAGAAACAAATTATAGCATTGCTGGAAGCAGAAATGAATATAGTGCGGTTAATGTTTTTAAAGTTTTTACAGAGCTTTATAAAACTAAGTGTGATGCAATCGCAGTATACAATAGTAACCTTACAAATCTGATTACAACGGTTAATGAGAATCAGACGACAATGACAAAGGAAACTTATGAAAAAATTGAGAGCGATTATAATGAATTGGCTAAAAAGAATACAGAATACTTGGAAGTGATAGAGTTTAACTATTCTAATATCACTAATACAGAAGGCCTTGAAAAATTTTGTATAAAAAATCGCTTTAGCTTTATGGATAATGGATATTCCTATTCTTTAAATGGTTTTGAACTTGAAACATACGTGGATGGGAATGGTAATAAGGGGTATATACCAAGATGGAAGAATCAAAAAGGGGGAGCAACATATCAGGAAGATTTAAAAATTTTTGACGGAGATGCAAACCGCTCCAATTATCTGGATCCTAATGGATATATTCAACTTGAATCAATTACAGTAAGCGGAATTGGAAATGGAGCGTTTAAAGATTTTGAAGACTTTAAATCCATTACATTCCCTGAAACGATAGAATTTATTGGAAATGATGCTTTTAGTGGATGCTTAGGATTGATATCCATAAACCTTACAAATATAGAAGCAGTAGGAAATAGAGCGTTTAAAGGATGTACCAATCTGAGTACTGTAACTTTCACTTCAGAGGACGAAACAACAGCGGAAGTAGCAGCGTTAGGTGCAGAAGCATTTTATGGTACAAAATTGTCAAATGTAATTTTCCCTAAGACAATAAAGAGTATAGGATATGGATGTTTTGCAACGTCACAGTTGGTAAGCTTTGAAATTCCAGGAGGAATTGAAACAATTACGATTTGGCCTTTTGCATTTTATAATTGTAGCAAGTTGACAAAAACATCATTCCCGGATGAAACGTTTTCAGAAGATATTATTATAGGATTAGGTGCCTTTGCTGTATCAAGTGGAGGCGAGATGTCAGAATTTACATTTCCGAACAGTATGACAGATATTATTCAGTCTGCTAGTATTGGAAAGAAATTTAATTTGGATGATGCACTTACTGAAGTAGGAGAGGCAGATATAACAACAGAAACGTACTTTGACTATATTCTTGCAGGAAGAAGTGGATTAAAAAATGTAGTATTTTCATACCGCTTAGGAAAATCAAAAGAAGCAAAGGTTCCTGATAACACCTTACAGGGATGTTCCAATCTCAATACCGTTGTATTCGGCGCAAAGTGTTTGAATGAGACAAACGGATATACGACATATGATCCGGAGATGCTGTTTAGAGATGTAGAGAACCAGAACTTCTATGTAGAAGGTCCGGGATATTTGAATCAGAGTACAACAAGCACAAAATCTACACCAAGAGAGAAAACAGCGTCAGCAAAGACAGCATCAAGCAGTTATTCAGTTCCATATATTTTCTTAACCAGTACCAGTCCGGATGTTACGAGAATCGAAATGAGTACAGGAGCAAATGATGATTGTCTTGCCATTCTGGAGGACATCGATGGAAATGCTGATACAAAAGAGGTTAGACTTACAAAATATACTTATAACGGAACAGAGAATATTCCGGATCTTATTATTTCTTCCATGATTGGTCCATACAAGCTTACACAGCTTGGAGAAGGCTGTTTTAAGGAAGTAAAAGATGCAGTTTTAGAGCTTATCATTGAAGATGGTTCGGTTAGTATCATTGAAGCAGATGCATTTAACGGTTCCAAAACATTACAGAAAGTTACGATTGGTAATTCTGTAAAGACAATTGGTGATGGTGCTTTTGCAAACTGCTCTAAATTGGAAAATGTATATTTTAGTAGTCCGAAAGCAGTAAATAGCATTAATGAAAACAGTTTGGATAGTGAATGGGCTTCCGTACTGACAATTGGAGAGAATGCATTTAAGACAACCTCGGATTATTTAACATTTCATGGTGATATTCATTCTGGCTATGCACCATTTGAACTTGCGATGAGCGGTGAGTCCTTTGGAAGTAGTGCAGGAACGAGAACGATTTGCTATAAGACAGATGCACCACAGAACTTAACCGTAGTATATGACCATCAGTATGGATTAAGTACCTTGATTGATTACCCTCATTATGAGGAAATCGACTCGGTGAATGCAGAACTTGTGGAAAGTGTTGCGCCAAGTAGAAATACTACCGGTGCAAAATATAGTATTAAGGATAACTTCGAGGCATATAATGGCTGGAAAACAGTTAGTGACTATACAGCTGCTTCACCAACACCGGAAGAAGGTGCAGTGATTGCAGCAACCTATGATATTGAGCTACCAACAGGTATTCAGTCAATTGATGCGAAGACATATATTAGCTATTCCAATAATAGCGATAATTTAGATTATCTGTACTTGACTTATACAGAGGATGAACAGTCAGGAGTATATACCTGCAATACTGTAAAGAGAGTATTGAATGGAAGTCATGATATTAAGAAATTGTATTCGGATAACAATGAAGGAAGTGATGTTACCAGCGCAGGTTTATTTAGCGGTTACTTCTATGAGGTTGGAACGGGTATTGTGCCGGATGCAAGTACAGAGAAGACTTTTAATGGCAGAACAATGCGTGAGGAAGAAAGAACTTCAGGAAATGATCAGTTGTTAGAGATTTCATTGAACACCGTAGAGTCTTTACCGGATTATGCATTTGAAAGCTGTGAAAACTTGAATTCCGTAGGATTCGGAGCAGAACTTTTAACACTTGGTAATGCACCATTTAGAAATTGTGAAAGCTTAACGAATGTTGAGACTTCAAATAATACGTATTTTACCTGTGAGAATGGAATTATTTATCGTACATCAGCAGGCGGTTCGTCAAGTGATCTTGGTACAGGATATGTTATTGAAGAGTGTCTCATGCCAAGAGGTAACCTGATTGGTTTTAAGGCAGTGAATTCAACAACAGATAGTTTACTTAGCAAGGTATCAGGTATTAAACCGGAAGCATTCTCTTATTGTCCAGATCTTTCGACTGTGGATTTAAGTGATACAAGTATTACGGTTATTCCGGAGGGATGTTTTAAAGGTGATTCTACATTACAGGAAGTAGTTCTTCCAGAGTCAGTGTCCAGAATCGACAGCAAGGCATTTTCTGATACGAGAGCAAAAGTAACCATTTATAGTACAACCTGTCAGATTGAGTCGGATGCATTTGATGATGGAAACGGAACAATCAGAGGATATATGTATTCTGATGGTTCTGAGTCAAAGTATAGTACAGCTTACCAGTATGCGAAGAACCATAATATTCAGTTCGAAGAAATTACGGCACAGTATACACTGAGATTCCTTGATTATGATGGAACTTTAATTGAAACACAGCAGGTAGAACAGGGAAAAGATGGTGTTGCCCCTAACTGGACACCTACAAGAACCGGTTATGATTTTAAGGAGTGGTCATGGGAGAAAGAAACAGGAAATAGTGATTCTGTTGTAACAGGTGAAAAAGCATATCGAAATGTTACAGAAAACAGAATTATCCTTGCAACTTATACCGTAGGTTCTGGTATTGTATCAGATGGAAAGGATTATACACTTACTATTTCAGGTGGAAAGAATATAGGCGGACAGACAACAGCAACCTTAAAGGGTGGTACTGCAGTATCTATTATAGCGGATACTAAGAGTGGTTCCAGCTTCCAGTATTGGTCAGAATCTACTGGTAAATATGCAGAACTGTTTGAGAATATTCATACAGACGTTACAACCTTTATTATGCCAAATGCAGATGTAACTATTACAGCAAATTATACAGATGGTTCAAGTGGAAGCAGTTCTGATTCAAGTTCTGGTTCAAATTCTGGTTCGAACTCTGGTTCAGGAAGCAGTTCGACTGAGTCAGAAACGAAGTACACTTTAACCGTAAATTATGGTTCAGGAAGTGGTGAATATAAGGCTGGTGAAGTGGTATCGATTTCTGCTTATGCACCGGAATCTTCCAGTAAGGTATTCTCCAAATGGACAAGCACTACTACAGGTGTTGGATTTGCAAGTGCGACTTCTGCGACAACAACCATTACAATGCCTGCATCAGCTGTGACAGTAACAGCAAATTATAAGACAAGAACTGCGGATGACGAAGAGGATGATGATGAATTAGAAGCATTAAATAACAGAAAGGGAACTTCCACAACTGCAACGGTAACAACCGGAACGAATAATGCAACCGTTACGACAACAACCGGAACGGTAACGAATACAACTTCATCTTCAACTTCAACCACAACAGGTGATAGCATTGCAATTAGCAAGGATGGTATTTCAAATGCGAATGTAGCATCTACCAATGTAGAAGGCGCAAGTGATAATTTCGTTGTAAAGGTATCTGATTCAGGAGATGCGGTTACAGCAGCAGAGGAAGCATTAAAGAATAAATATGGAAGTCTGGATGGAATTCTTTACTTCCCTATGGATATTACTCTTTATGATGTAACAGGTAAGAATAAGATTACCGACACAACCGGATTAAATGTAACGGTAACAATTCCAATTCCGGATGAACTGATTCAGTATGGTGGAAACGTTCGTGTTGCAGCAATTGAAAATGGACAGCTTCAGGATTTGAATGTGAAATTCACTACGATTGATGGTATATCATGTATGTCCTTTGTACCACCTCATTTCTCTCCATATGTCATTTATGTGGATACGAATAATCTGGTAGCAGGACAGATGTTAGATGCGACACCAAAGACGGGTGATCCGGTTCATCCAAAGTGGTTCCTTGCAATTGGTATGGCTTGTCTCTCAGTAATTCTTTTCACAACTGGAGATAAGAAAAAGAAGATTAAGATGGCATAACAGATTGGAGTGCTGATATGAAGAAAAAAACAGCAGTTGTTTTGGCAGTGCTTATCGCAGGAGTCCTTACGGGCTCCTGCGTTACAAAAGATATGGGCTATCATGTATACGCAAAGGGAGACGAGGAGTTCAGAATTGATGGTTCGACATTAACTGCATACCTTGGAGATGACATCTTTGTCAGTATTCCTGATTATGTAACAGCAATTGGGAAGGGAGCCTTTGCAAAGAATGATACGCTACAGAGTATAGAGCTTCCAGAGAAGCTGAAAACAATAGAATATAACGCATTTAGCGATTGTACGGCATTAAAGGATATTACACTTCCGGAATCTGTAACAAAGGTTGGGCCGGGAGCTTTTCAAGGATGTACAGCATTAAGTACAGTTGAAATAGGAAGTCAGGTCAGCTCATGGGGATCAGGCGTTTTTAATGATTGTTCCTCATTAAGTCAGTTGATTGTGGATGATGAGAATTTATATTTAGCCTATTATAATGGTGCACTTTATAATGGTGATATGACCTTTTTATACCAGGTACTTCCGGGCAGAGCAGGTGAAAACTACGTAATGCCAGAGGAAGTGGAAGCAATGGATGCTTATGCATTCTGGAACATGCAGAATTTGAAAAATGTGGCTGTTTCTGAGAATGTGACACAGATAGCAGCTTTCTCTATGAGTAATATGGGAAGCGTAGAAAATGTTGTGTTATCTTCCTCAGTTACAAGTGTTGAGGAAAAAGCATTTGCAAATAACAATGCCCTTAAGCAGGTTGCAATATATGATGATGTAACCCAAATTCATGATAAGGCTTTTTATAATTGCCCTAATGTGAAACTTCTTGTAAACAAGGGAAGTGAAGCAGAAAGCTACGGAAAAGAACATAAACTTACGGTTATCTATGAAGCAGAATATCCAACCGCTTTTACAGACAGTAATGAAAAACTGGAAGAAAAGCCAAGTAAGACCGTCACGGTAACAAGACAAAAGAAGATAACTACGAGTAACCATAAAGGTGTATCAGAAGAAGCAGAAGAAAAGGTAGAAATAACACAAAATTATGAAAATCCATTGGATATGCAGGAAGATGGTGTAATTGGTAAGACCATTATTGCCAGTGGACAGGCTGTTGTTTTAATTGGAGAAAGTGATCAGAAGGTGTATGGAACACCAGCAGGGGAATCGACCAAGGTGGAAGAAACGCTGGAGGAAAAGTCTGAAGAAGCTTCAACAGAAGAGAATACCAAGGAAGATGTGAAAACGGAAGACGGAATATCTTCTAAGGAAAGTGAAAACAAAATATCTGATAAGGAAGCAGCTGAAAATACACAAGAACAGAAATCTGAAACACAAACTTCTGATACAAAACAAAATGACGAGAGTCAGATTATTGAAGAAAGAGCATATTATAAACAGAATAGTTTGACTAATTATGAAATAAGTGAGAAAATAAAAGAAATAAAGAGACTTGCTTTTGCAAGAAGTGGTCT
Source organism: uncultured Roseburia sp. (assembly GCA_964445375.1). Taxonomy (GTDB): domain Bacteria; phylum Bacillota; class Clostridia; order Lachnospirales; family Lachnospiraceae; genus COE1. The sequence continues at coordinate 23,722 of CAYUKO010000024.1, read as the reverse complement.
GACCTCCATTGAAATACCGGATAATGTCAAGACAATAGGGTATGGAGCTTTTTATGCCTGCGAAGATTTGAAAGAGGTAACGATTTCTGATTCGGTAGAAAGCATAGAAACCAAAGCTTTTGCAGATACTCCTTGGCTGGAGAACTGGCTGAGTGGAGGGAACCAGGCAGGAGATGGAAGCGATTTCCTTATTGTTGGGGATGGTATTCTTCTGGCATATAGGGGAAGCGATAGTAAGGTTACTTTGCCAGAGACAGTGAAGCAGATTGGTTCCGAGGCATTTAAGGGACATGAGGAATTAGTGGAAGTAACAATCCCTGAAAGTGTAACCAAAGTGAATGCAGAAGCATTTCGAAATTGTACGAACCTTAAGACCGTGAATGGTTGTAAAGGTGTAAAAACTGTAATTCGAGGAGCCTTTTATGGTACACAGGTAGACGAAGAAAGCCTTCGATAGCAGAATAAGGTTCAAAAGAGATTAGATTATTGGAGATGGCATGATGGAAAAAGCATTTTGGGGAATGATAGCAGGCTGTGCGCTTGCATTTGGTGTTCTTCTTACAATGTATTTGAATAAGACTGGTGTGATTGACTTATCGCCTGAAGCAACAACGGAGGCTGTTGAGGTTGAAACGACTAAGGAGCCTGCGATGGATAGGGATGAACTGTATGCTCTTGTCTATGGTGATGAGTGGACAGAAGAGGATATCGTGCCGGAAACAGAGTCTGAGGAAGAAACCGAAGAGGAAATCATAATTACTTATACCGAAGAGGTAGATAAAAGCGGACTTGTAGACCCGGAGCGTAATGATAATTATGATTATTTTATGCCTGAGGATTTGGAGCAGTCTGAGGAGTCAGAAGAACAGACAGAGGATGAAGAGGATACTCCTGAATCAAAAGAAAATGCAGAGTATGAATATGATTTATATAAAGATCATGTTGTCATTACAAAGTATTTAGGAAAGAAATCAGATTTGGTTATTCCTGATACCATTGATGGACAGCCGGTCACAGAGATTGAGAAATCAGCATTTTCCAATGCGAAAAAACTGGTACGTGTAGAAATTCCTAACAGCGTAACCACAATGGGAGAAAATGTCTTTAAAGGTGATGCTGCGCTGGTAGAAGTATTTATGCCGGAAAGTTTAACGAGTCTTGGCAAAGGTGCGTTCGATGGTTGTTCCAATCTTGTAAAACTGACGATTCCAGATGGTGTAACTAAGATTTTGGAGAAAACCTTTAATGAATGCAGTGCAATGACCCGAATTTCGATACCCGATGGTGTAACAGAAATCGGAAATGAGGCATTTAATGGTTGTTCAAGCCTCCAGAAGCTTACGTTGCCAGAAGAACTTATAAGCATTGGGGATGAAGCATTTTGTGAATGTTTAAAACTAGAAAAAATAGTGATACCGGATAATGTAACCACAATTGGTGAAAGTGCATTTGAAGGTTGTGCAGAAGCAACAAGCATCAAGATGGGCGATCTTGTTGATACCATTGGAGAGATGTGCTTTAAGAGCTGTTATAAAGTTGAGACAGTAAAGCTGTCTCCTGCTTTGACAGAGATTCCGAAGGAAACATTTATGGATAATACAAGTCTTACAACCTGTAAAATCAAGGCAAATGTAACTTCGATTGGTGAAAGTGCTTTTGAAAATTGTGCTGCATTAACGGATATGTCGATACCGTCTAACGTGGAAACCATAGAAGCATCTGCGTTTGCAAATTGTAAAGCCTTGAGTGCTTTAAGCTTTAAGAGTGGTGTTACGTCGATTGGTGACAATGCTTTTACGGCATGTGTGGCAATAGAGTCTGTAACATTTCCTAAGTCATTGATTAGTATTGGGGCAGAAGCTTTTATGGGGTGTACAGCTTTATCGGATATCAGTATCCCCAAGAATACATTAAGTGTAGAATCAGCAGCATTTCAGGGTTGTGCCTTTAAAGAAGTGACGGTTAATAAGATTTGTTCTTACCGTTCCGATTCTTTCCCGGATGGAACAACGATTAATAACTATTAATTTGTATTCGATTTTTGCCGAAATAATAGCTGAATACCTTTTTCAATCATATACTATGAATAAGGATGAAGAAAGGTGTTGCTCAAAAAGGCAAATGGTGATACAGAATGGACAGAGTTAGAGAAGTGATAGAGTGTGAGGGGAAGGATGCAGAGACTTACACGGGAAAAGGGATTTATGTTGCGGTTCTGGATTCCGGAGTAGCCAGACATCCGGATTTGGAAGGCAGAATAGTGGCTTTTCGTGATTTTACAGAAAGCAGGAAGAGAATAAGCAGTTTCTATTATGACGATAATGGACACGGCACACATGTGTAAGAGCTATGCAGAATCGGAAAGAAAGGGTTGGTTTGATTATGAGAAAAAAATTGCTGCTGGTGATCAGTGTAATCTGCATTGTTTTAGGGGCATTGCAGCCAGAGCTGTCAGTGTATGCAAAGGGGACAACCTATACGCAGATGGAAGATGTATATTATACTAAGGAAGGCTGCGTTGTATATGCGGAGCCAACTTATACAGCAACCGTACTGACGACAATAGGGGCCAATGTCCCGGTACGTGTGGTAGGTGTGTATTCAAATGGTTGGTACCGAATCAATATTGGAGTTATTGCATATTGTAAAATGGATAGTCTGACAAGTGCTGGAAATATTGGAGTTGTTTCAATAACAGATAAGCAGGCATTTTATGCAAAGCAGACGGCTGATGAACTGGGTTATGCATTTGAATATATGGTTTTGAATAAAGAAAAAGAAATCAAGAAGGATATCTTTAATAGTTATATTGGTCAAAAAGTAATCCTATTTGCTAAGATTGATGATATGACAGCAGTGTCATTTAAAATGCTATATGCGGATGAGGTGAAAAATGATATCTCCTTAAAATATACCAGAACAACTTCAGATAGTATAGGCGGTGGCAGAACCATAGAATATACATTGGATAACAGCACAGAGTTATGGGGACAGGTTGCTATATTCCAGTTCATGGTAGGGTATGATAAGTCTGCAGATATGTATATTTGGGATATTGCGAACAATGAATATAATAAAATGAATACCTATTATACAGAATTTAGTGAATTCGCATATGCACCCGTTACGCAGGTAAGCAACATGAAAGTGGTAGAATGCGAGATTCCGAACAGTTTAACGGATGAGGTCAGAACGAAAATGAGCAACATTCGTAAGGGAATCAAATATCTTTCTTATGATGAGAAGGAATACAGGAGTGCGATTAGGAGCAAGCTTCGAAAAGATACAGAATACATGGATTATGACTATTAATTCTTGGAATATATTCAGAGGACAGGAATAATGTGTTAGTGATAGATAAGAAACAGGTTGTTAAAAAATACAGCCTGTTTTTTATATTCTATTTATTGTTGTAAGTTTACATAAGTTTTGGTACAATAGGTGTATTAATTTGGATAATACAGTCGAAAAATGGTGTGAAAGGATAACATAGATTGAGATGAGTGAAGTAAAAAAAGATACAGCAGTCATAACCGTGAAAGATTTATATAAGATATACCGAATCGGTGATAATAGGGTGCGAGCCTTAAATGGAGTAAGCTTTTCGATTAATAAAGGAGAGTTCTGCGCAATAGTAGGAACCTCTGGTTCAGGAAAGTCTACTCTTCTAAATATGCTTGCGGGATTGGAGAAACCGACGAAGGGTGAGATTATCATAGCAGGTGAGCATATAGAGACCAAATCAGAAAATCAGCTGGTAAAATTCCGAAGAGAGCATATTGGATTTATTTTTCAGTCATTTAATCTGATGGGTACCATGAATGCAGTAGAAAATGTAGCATTGCCGTTAACGTTTCAAGGTGTTTCCAAGAAGGAACGAAATAAACGTGCCAGAAAAATGGTACATCTGGTTGGTCTTGATAAGTTCTGGGATCATAAGCCCAATCAGATGTCGGGTGGACAGCAGCAGAGAGTCGGTGTTGCAAGAGCTCTTGTTGTAAAACCGGAGATTATCTTTGCAGATGAGCCGACAGGTAATCTGGATTCTAATACATCACAGGAAATTATGAACCTGATGCAGAACGTTGTACGGGAACAGAATCAGACTTTGATTATGGTAACACATGATAATCATCTTGCAAGCTTTGCGGATAAGATTATTCGTATCAAAGACGGTAAGATTATAGATATGAAAGATAACAGAGGAAAAAAGGGAACAGTTAGTGAGGAGGAGTATGATGAAGAAGTTTAAGAAGTTATTGTTAATGGGAATGATGGCATTGCTCTTATGTGGCAATGTGACTACAGCCTTTGCTGAGGAAACAGGATATCAGACAGCATCAGATGAGGAAAGGGACAGAGTAAGAGGCAGTCTGAACCGTTATTATTCGGATTTAAAGATGATGCATGATCTTTCCGAAGAAGCGATTAAGAAGATGGATAAGATTTATCATAGTGCGATGAGCTATTTAAAGTCAGCCAATCTTTCGGAAAGTGAGTTAAAGAGCTATGAATCACAGATTAGAGGGTATCTGGATGACTATGTGGAGGAAGACGAACAGGAATTTGGGTCTACAGAGAAATTCCTGATGCTCTCCAATGAAGTTGCGATTCAAAGTGCAGAGTATAATCAGAATACGTTTGTTGTTTTATCATTGATTAATCTGGGCAAGACAGATATCACAGATGTTGTGATTACACCGACCGTTTCGAATGATACAGAAAAGTGGCCATTTGTCATTGATCAGGCATATGATGCACAGTGTATTCAGATTATTCAACCAGCTGATACAACGGAAGAAGCATATGCAAAGCGTATGGATATTGGATGGAATTTTACGGTTTCTGAGGATGTTAAGACAGGATGTTATCCAATCACGTTCCACGCTCAATATTACCAGGGAGAGACATTTACAGAAACAGATATCACTACCTATATTAATATCAAGGGAAAACCGGAGAATGGAAATCTTGGAGAAACGGCAGAAGATCTGGAAAAGAAATCAAAGCCTAGAATTATTGTAACAGGTTATACGACAGCACCTGAAACCGTTTATGCGGGTTCTGTATTTGATTTGACGGTAAAGGTTCAGAATACTTCCAAGGAAACAACCGTACAGAACGTATTATTTAATCTGGAAGCAACCGTAGAAGGAAATGACTCAACAGCAGCATACGCCGCATTCCTTCCAACATCAGGTTCCAGTGCTGTTTACGCAGAAAGCATTGCACCGGGACAGACTTATGAAATGACCATTGAGATGGAGGTTAAGTCAGACCTTGCACAGAAGCCATATGTTTTAACAGTTAATATGCAGTACGAGGATGAAGATTTTATCGAATATAGCGACGCTGCCAAGGTATCCATTCCTATTAAGCAGGAAGCTAAGATTGATACCGGAAGTGCAGATATTATGCCAGAGTCGATTGCTGTTGGAGAACAGTCTAATGTCATGTTCAGTGTATTTAACACAGGAAAGACGACGTTATATAATGTAAAGGTTTCTTATGAATCAGATACCGTAGACAGTGGTATTACATATCTTGGAAATATTGTGCCGGGAGCAACCGGTAATGTGGATTCCATGGTAACCGGTATCGCACCGGATATGGGAGAAGGTATTGTAAAGGCAGTTATTACCTATGAAGATGAAGCTGGTAACGAAACCCGTTATGAGAAGGATTTGAATCTCTATGTATATGAAATGACATTTGAAGACGAATTTACGGATGAATATCCAATGGAATATGTGGAAGAGGAAAGTCAGGGCACACTTCCAATTGCAGCTATCATCGGTATTGTAGTAGTTGTTATAGCAGTAGTCGTTATTATCATAGTAGTTATTGCGAAGAAAAAGAAAGCAAAGAAGCAGAAAGAGGATTTGGATCTGTTAGATGAGGATGATGTATAATGAAAATTTCTGATTTATTGCTGATGAGCATATCAAATCTATGGAAGAGAAAACTCAGAACGGTATTAACCGTTCTGGGTGTAGTGATTGGTATTACCTCCATTGTCGTTATGATGGCTCTCGGAAATGGTTTGAAAGAATCCATGATGGAAAGCATTTCCAGTTATTCTTCTATTACGCAGATTACAGTTAATTCCGGTGGTATGTGGAGTTCCAGTGGCGAGCAGACAGAAGAAAAACTTTTGAATGATGCTTTGGTAGAGGAACTGTCTGCTATGGAGCATGTTGTAGGTGTTTATCCAAAGCTTAATGTTTCTGTCATTGCAAAAAGTGGAAAATATATGTCATGGATGGAATTGAATGGTATGACACCGGAAGGTCTTGCAAGCTTGAATCTTCCAGTTGGTCAAGGTACTTTGCCGGAAGTAGGAGGGATGCTGACCTTATTTTATGGCAGTAGTGTCATAACGGATTTCTATGTAGAGAAGACTGGAAATTATCCATATTGGGAAAATGGTGAACTACCGGATATTGATTTGATGAATAGTCCGATGTTCATTATCTTTGATACGGATGCGTATTGGAGTTCACAAAGTTCAGGTTCTGATTCCGGTTCCACAACACAGGCCCCGAAAAAGTATTTGGTAGAAGCAAGTGGTATTATGGAAGGGAAACCTGGAGAGTGGACCATGAACAGCAACAGTGTGTACTGTGATATGGAGGCATTGAAAACACAATTAAAACGTGTATTCAAGAATAAGGTGATTCCGGGGCAGCCGACAAGAAAGAATGGAAAGGCATATAATGAAATCTTCTATTCAGAGTTGGTCGTTCAGGTAGATGATATGGAGAATGTACAGGCATTAACTACTATGCTGCAAGATCAAGGGTATAGTGCATATAGTGATGCAGAATGGATTCAATCAGAGACCGAGCAGATGAATACGATACAGCTGGTTCTTGGAGCAATTGGTGCAGTTTCTTTATTAGTTGCAGCAATTGGTATTACCAATACAATGATGATGTCAATTTATGAGAGAACAAAAGAAATTGGCGTAATGAAGGTATTGGGATGTGATATCCGTAATATTCAGGTCTTGTTTTTGATGGAAGCAGGATTTATTGGATTTATCGGAGGAATCGTTGGAGTTGCATTCAGCTATGGATTAAGCATAGGTATTAATTCCTTGTTCTCAGCAAGTATGGGTATGGAAGGTGGAATCTGCAGGATTCCGGGATGGCTTCCACCAATGGCAGTTGTTTTTGCCATTTTCATAGGAATGCTTGCAGGATTCCTGCCATCCTTACGTGCTATGAGGCTTAGCCCTCTGGCAGCAATACGAAATGAATAAAGGTTATTGACTGACGGACGAAACAGAAGCCGGTTAGCTTCTCACGCAGCCGCTGGTAACGCGCAAGCGAACTAATTACTAAGAAATACTAAGCTCATCGCCAATGGGCTCTTCGCTAAGTGATTTCTAAGTAATGGATTTTGCTTGTCGCTAAGGACACCAGCTGAAGTGGCTGCTTTGAGAAGCTAACCGGCTTCTGTTTCTGTGTATTGGCAAAAGATTAAGATATGGCACTAAGGTACGTATCGTGGAAGAGGGATGTTGGAAGATAAAGCGGGATTTTATTTTTAATATAAGAATAAGAAAAGGAATATTATGTAAGAAAGAGTTTGAATGAGAGATGTAGATATGGAGCGTGCGGCGGTTTATCTTCGGTTGAGTAAGGAGGATGTGGAGAAGGAGGGGGCTGAGAATAGCAGGAGTATTGAGAATCAGAGGATTATTTTAGAGGAATATGCCAAGGTGCACCAATTTGAGATTTACGATTATTATATTGATGATGATTATTCAGGGTTATATTTTGAACGACCGGCATTTAGCAGGATGTTGGAAGATGCGGCAAAACACGAATTTGCAATTATTCTTGCAAAATCACAGTCTCGACTGTCTCGAAATATGGAACATACGGAATATTTGCTTCATAATTTGTTTCCGCAGCTTGGAATTCGTTTTCTTGGTGTTGTGGACGGCGTAGATTCTGCACAGAAGGCGGGTAAGAAAGCAAGACAGATTAATGCCTTGGTGAACGAGTGGTATAGTGAAGATTTGTCTGAGAACATCAGGGCGGTGTATCAGAGAAAGATGCGAAAGGGGGAATATCTTGGTGCATATGCGCCGTATGGCTATTGCAAGAGTGCTGAGGATTCGCACAGATTGGAAGTAAAGGAAGAGGAGGCACGTTGGGTAAGACAAATCTTTGAACAGTATTTGAAAGGGCATTCCGTGCAGGAGATACAACAGGAGTTAATTAAGAACAGGGTAAGAACGCCAAGTGCAGTAAAACAGGGAGAATACGACTATCATTGGAGTACATCGACGATAAAAAAGATATTATCAAATGAGGTTTATACAGGTGCTGTTGTACAAGGTAAAAGCAGAAGAAGAAGCTTCAAAGAAAAGAAAATAGTAGCATGCCCGAGAAGCAGTTGGATTATCGTAGAAGGAATGCACACACCGATTATTGAAAACGAACAGTTTGAAATGGTAAGAGAGCTTAGAAGACAACGCATGAAAAAGCATAGATAGGAAGAAAGGACCTTACACACATGTGTGCGGTATATTGGCGGGAAATGGAATCGCATCAGCCGGAAAATATAGAGGTGTTGCACCGGAATGTCTGCTCATATGTGGAAAGGTTCTGGACTATAAAGGGGGCGGAAGTCTGAAAAGCCTTTTAAAGGGGCTGCAGTGGATTGATGAGATGCGTAGAGAATATCCGGTCAGAATATTGAATATTTCTATTGAAATGGAGTCAGAAGCAAAACTTAATCAGGATGAATTGCTACTGATGCATCAATATCTGGAGCGGTTATGGCAAGAAGGAATTATGATTGTTGCTGCAGCAGGGAATCGTGGACCGGAGCCAATGAGTATTTCTCCGATTAGTGAGAATGGCGGTTGCGTGTGTGTCAGTTGCCATGATGGGGGCTTTGTCGGGGAGAATGGAAAAAGCTGTGCAGCATATTCCGGCAGAGGTCCGGGAAAGGGAAGTATACAACTTTCAAGGCAGGATAATCCATTGAAGAAGCCGGATATTGTTGCACCGGGAACCGATATTGTATCATGCAGTCATAGAATTCGCCCGCTTTATATAGCAAAAAGCGGTACTTCCATGGCAACACCTCTGGTAAGTGGAGCGTGTGCATTGTTTATGCAAAAATATCCGAATGCAACGAATATACAAGCAAAGAGGTGTCTTTTGAAATCGGCACGTGATTTAGGGGAAACCTGGGATGTACAAGGGGCAGGAATGTTATCCATAAGACGGTTTTTGCAGAGCATAATATAGGTATTTGTAGATTCAGAAGCAAAAAAAGTAAAAATATGTGAAATGCACATTGACAGAAGAAGTATAATTGTATACAATAATACAAAAATACACACATGGAATATAAGTGTATAAAAATACACAATGCAAAAGGAGAGTAAAAAATGGAAAATCAGGAGTATTTTGAAAATCGTCCGGTGACTATGAATCAGAAGAACAATCTTCTTGAAATTGAGGAACATATGTATCCTTTACAGGATGTGGAGAAGCCAAATGCCTTCCGTAATATGTTCCCGTATGATGAAATTCCTAAGATTCCATTCAATGATAGAGTAGTACCTCATAATATGCCGAAGGAAATCTGGATTACAGATACTACCTTTAGAGATGGTCAGCAGTCAAGAGCACCATATTCAACCGAGCAGATTGTTACTATTTATGACTATCTGCATAAGCTTGGCGGACCAAATGGTATGATTCGTGCCAGCGAGTTCTTCCTTTATAGCAAGAAGGACAGAGATGCTGTTTATAAATGTATGGAAAGAGGTTATCAGTTCCCGGAGGTTACTTCATGGATTCGTGCCAGCAAGGAAGACTTCAAACTGGTTAAGGAAATCGGCATGAAGCAGACAGGTATTCTGGTAAGCTGTTCCGATTATCATATTTTCTTAAAGCTTAAGATGACAAGACGTCAGGCTATGGAGCATTATCTTTCTGTTGTTCGTGACTGTCTGGAAGAAGGAATCAGTGTAAGATGTCATTTGGAGGATATTACAAGAGCTGATATTTATGGCTATGTTGTTCCTTTCTGTACAGAATTGATGAAGCTTTCTGAGCAGTATAAGCTTCCTATTATCGTTCGTGCATGTGATACCATGGGTTACGGTGTAAATTATCCTGGTGCGGTTATTCCACGAAGCGTACCTGGTATCATTTATGCTATTCATACACATGCAGGTGTACCTTCTGAGTGGATTGAGTGGCATGGTCATAACGATTTCTATAAGGCTGTATCAAACTCAACAACAGCATGGTTATATGGCTGTTCCGGTGTTAATACATCTCTGTTTGGTATCGGTGAACGTACCGGTAATACACCACTTGAGGCTATGGTATTTGAATATGCACAGCTGAAAGGTAATCTTAATGGAATGGATACTGCGGTTATTACGGAACTTGCTGAGTACTACGAGAAGGAAATCGGATATCATATTCCATCCAGAACACCATTTGTTGGTAAGAATTTTAATGTTACAAGAGCAGGTATTCATGCAGATGGTCTTCTTAAGAATGAGGAGATTTATAACATTTTTGATACTGAAAAGTTCTTGAATCGTCCTGTGCTTTGTGCGGTATCTAATACATCCGGTCTTGCAGGAATTGCTCATTGGATTAATACTTACTTCCGTTTAAAGGATGATGAGAAGGTTGAGAAGAATTCAGAACTTGTAGCATACGTAAAGAAGTGGGTAGACGAAGAGTATGAAGGCGGTCGAGTAACCGTATTGACAGACGATGAGTTGTTACGAGTGATTGCAGAGGGCTGTGATAAGCTGAATATTACATTGGCAAAGGCAGAAAAAGCAGATTAAGCAATCCAGAAACAGGAAAGGTTTGGTTATTGAGATGAGCGAATATGATGTAGAAGCATCTGATAAGTATTCGCTGCGGGGCAAGGTTTTTAAAAAGCTTCGTGAGGATATTTTAAATGGTCGCTATCAGGAAAATGACGAGCTTCGCGAAGCCGCCATTGGTGAAGAACTGGGCGTAAGCAGAACTCCGGTTAGAGAAGCTTTCAGACAGTTGGAGCTGGAGGGACTTATCCGTATTGTTCCAAATAAGGGAGCTTACGTTACAGGGATTTCATCTTCTGATGTTGCGGATATTTATGAGATTAGATCGCTTTTGGAAGGGTTATGTGCCAGATGGGCAACAAAGCGTATTTCCCAGGAAACGATAGAAGAGATGGAAGAGAACATTCTTTTAAGTAAATTTCATCTTTCAAAAGGACATTATGATCAGCTGACAGAGCTGGATAATAAGTTTCATCAGCTTTTGTACGAAGCATGTGAAAGTAAGATGCTGATACATTTGTTGAAGGATTTTCATCAGTACGTGCAAAAGGAACGTCAGCAGACATTGTCCGATACAGAACGAAGCAAAGCATCGATTGCAGAGCATAAGAGCATTATGGAAGCTATGCGTGATGGTAATGCCAAGCTTGCAGAAGAATTAGCAGATAAACATATTTGTAATGCGTACAGAAATATGGTAAAATGCGGTTTGAGTGATGATAAAAAATAACTAATTTATTTACCAGGAGGAGTAATGATGGAAAAGATTCAAATGACCACTCCATTAGTCGAAATGGATGGAGACGAAATGACAAGAATTCTGTGGAAGATGATTAAGGATGAACTTCTTCTTCCATATATTGATTTGAAGACAGAGTATTATGACCTTGGTCTTGAGTACCGTAACGAGACAAATGACCAGGTAACTGTTGATTCAGCAGAAGCTACTAAGAAGTATGGTGTAGCTGTAAAGTGTGCAACCATTACTCCAAATGCAGCAAGAATGACAGAATATAACTTAAAGGAAATGTGGAAGAGCCCTAACGGAACTATCCGTGCTATGTTAGATGGTACTGTTTTCCGTGCACCAATCGTTGTAAAGGGTATCGAGCCATGTGTTAAGAACTGGGTAAAGCCGATTACACTTGCAAGACATGCTTATGGTGATGTTTATAAGAACACAGAAATCAAGGTTGATAAGCCAGGTAAGGCAGAGCTTGTATTTACAGCAGAAGATGGAACAGAAATCAGAGAGTTGATTCATGATTTCAAGGGAACTGGAATTATTCAGGGAATCCATAATACAGATAAGTCTATTTCAAGCTTTGCTCATGCATGCTTTAAATATGCTCTTGATACCAAGCAGGATTTATGGTTTGCTACAAAAGATACTATTTCCAAGAAGTATGACCATAACTTTAAGGATATTTTCCAGGAAATCTTTGATGCAGAATATGCAGAACAGTTCAAGGCAGCTGGAATTGAGTATTTCTATACCTTAATTGATGATGCGGTAGCTCGTGTTATGAAGGCTCAGGGTGGATTTATCTGGGCATGTAAGAATTACGATGGAGACGTTATGTCAGATATGGTAAGCTCTGCATTTGGTTCACTTGCTATGATGACTTCTGTATTAGTATCTCCAACAGGTGTATATGAGTACGAAGCAGCACATGGTACTGTTCAGAGACATTACTATAAGCATCTTAAGGGAGAAGAGACATCTACCAACTCCGTTGCAACAATCTTTGCTTGGACAGGTGCTTTAAGAAAGCGTGGAGAGTTTGATAAGAATGATGCATTAATGGCATTTGCTGACAAGCTCGAAAAGGCTACCATTAAGACAATCGAAGATGGTAAGATGACAAAGGACTTAGCTTTAATTACAAGCTTAGAAAATGTTACAGTATTAAATAGTGAGAACTTCATTAAGGCAATCAGAGAAACATTTGATGCTATGTAATTTCACGCAAATATATCATTTTGAGTAAAAAAGACTGTTACATGAATTTTATTTCGTGTAACAGCCTTTTTATGTAAAAAACATATTTTGTTCTGTGCCAAGGAACAGAATTATTCTGATAAAAGTTCCCACTCTTCGTATAGCTTTTCCAGTTCGGCTTCAATAGAAGCTTTTTCTTTTGCGATTTCCTGCAATTTTGCAACATTGGTTGCGTTTTCCGGCTTTGCCATTTCTTCATCAAGTGCCTGATTCTTTTCTTCCAGAACACCGATGCGGTCTTCGCATTTCTTTAAGTCATTTTCTTTTTTACGTTGCTTTGCCTGCATTTCCTTTTGTAATTTCCAATCGAGCTTTTCAGCACTTGGTTCCGCAGCGGCTTTCGTAGAGATTTCTTCCTTTGGTGCAGGCTGTAAAGTATCTTTTTTCTCAAGATAGTAGTCGTAATTGCCGATATAATTAATGAATTCCTTCTGAGTTAATTCCAGAATACGAGTTGCTGTTTTGTTAATAAAGTATCGGTCATGTGATACATAAAGTACGGTTCCTTCGTAAGAATTAATCGCACTTTCCAGAATTTCTTTTGAAGTAATATCCAAGTGGTTTGTAGGCTCGTCGAGAATCAGGAAGTTTGCTTCTGAAAGCATAAGTTTTGCAAGAGATACACGACCACGCTCGCCACCGCTTAGAGAACTGATTTTCTTAAATACATCTTCACCAGTAAATAAAAAGGCGGCGAGGGTATTGCGGATTTCGGTATTGGTTAATTCCGGATAATCGTCACTGATTTCTTCAAAAAGAGTCTTTTCCATATGTAAAACGTGATGTTCCTGATCGTAGTAACCAATTTGAACATTAGAACCAAGCTTGATGATTCCGGCATCTAAAGGAACCAGTTCGTTGATCATTTTGAGAAGAGTAGTCTTACCGGTTCCGTTATCACCAATAATGGCAACATGTTCACCACGCTTGATTTCAAAGTCTACATCAGAGAAAAGCAGCTGCTGGTCAAACGCTTTGGTTAAACCGGTTATGGAAAGAACATCATTTCCGCTTGTTTTTCTTGGAGTTAAGGTGAGCTTCATATCTGCTTTAACTTCGCTTGGCTTTTCAATGCGTTCAATCTTATCCAACATCTTTTCACGACTTTCCGCACGTTTGATGGATTTTTCACGGTTGAAGGAACGAAGCTTATCGATGACTTCTTCCTGATGCTTGATTTCACGCTGCTGATTTAAGTAAGCATTCATCTGCTCTGTACGAAGATGCTCCTTCTGGGTAGCATAATCAGAATAATTGCCATGGAAAGAAGAAACGACACCATTGTCAATTTCAATAATCTTCGTTGCGATGCGGTCAAGAAAATAGCGGTCATGTGAAACGATAATAACAGCACCTTTGTAATTCAGAAGATAGGTTTCCAACCATGCAATAGAATTTAAGTCAAGATGGTTGGTGGGCTCGTCCAACATAATCAGATCAGGCTTTTGTAAAAGCAACTTACCGAGGGCGATTCTGGTTTTTTGTCCACCGGAAAGAGTACATACTTTTTTGGAGAATTCATCTTCAGTAAAACCGAGACCTTTTAAGATACCAGTAACTTCACTTTTATATGCATAGCCGTTTATATCTTCGAAACGATGTGTCATACTGGAATATTTCTTGAGCAGTGTCTCTAATTCTTCGCCTTCGACGGATTTCATATCAAGCTCAGTCTGTCTGATGGAAGCTTCCAGGTCAAGAACTTCCTGTTTTACTGTTAACAGTTCGTCGAAAATCGTATTCTGCGTATCAACAGCCTGATGCTGCGCAAGATAACCAAAGCTTTTATCTTTTGCAAAAGTAACCAGACCGGAATCTGCCGACATATCGCCAACGATAATTTTCAGTAAGGTGGATTTGCCGGCACCATTGATACCGACGATAGCAGCTTTTTCGTAATCCTCTATATGAAAGGAAGCATTTTTTAAAACATGATTGTCTACAAAAGTTTTATCAATATTACTACAGGTTAAAATCATGGTAACCTCCTAAAAAACATAATAACCGCAACTTATATATTATATAGGAAAGAAGAGAAAAAAACAATTGTGAAACAATGCTAAACGGCAAAAAGAAAAGCGTTTACAGAAAGAAAAAATTGACAATGATTTAACAATGTTGTATACTTTTTATGTGACAGATTGATATATTTTTGACACAGAAATAGCTAGTTATATGGAGGTGGATGATCGTGGACGATAAAGTAATATCTCAGGCGGTTATCGGTAGACTTCCCAGATATTATCGTTATTTGGGAGATTTGAAGGATAGCGGTATTGAAAGGATATCGTCACAGGATTTGAGCAAACTGATGAAGGTAACTGCATCTCAGATTCGACAGGATTTTAATAATTTTGGTGGATTTGGACAGCAGGGCTATGGATATAATGTAGAGTACTTATATAATGAAATTGCTAAGATTTTAGGATTGAATGAGAAACATAATCTGATTATTGTAGGTGCTGGTAATCTAGGGCAGGCAATAGCTAATTATATGAACTTTGAAAGACGTGGATTTATTGTCAAAGGGATATTTGATATCAATCCGCAACTTCATGGTAAAGTGTTAAGAGGAGTTCCGGTACAGCCGGTTGAACAGATTGAAGAATTTGTGAAGGAAAATGATATTGATATTGCTGTTTTGACTATGCCAAAGGACGGTGCCGTGAAAACAGCTGAAGTACTTGTGAAATGTAACATTAAGGCGATTTGGAATTTTGCACATGTTGATTTGAATGTTCCTGATAGTATCGTTGTTGAGAATGTGCATTTGTCAGATAGTCTTATGAAACTTTCTTATGGAATTGTTCAGAAATCGTAAGAGCACGTATTAAGAAGAGGGTGACTTGTATGGCGCAGGAAGATGAGAAATTTAGGGCAGCGCTTGCTGGTAAGAAGATACCAATACTTACATTGGATCATAAATGGCATAAGTTATTTACACAGGCAGAAGAACATGAAGAAATAAAAGCTCTGGAAGAACGTGTAAATGACTATTTGAAGCAGCAGGGAAGGCTTAATACAGAGATAAAAAGTCTCAATGCTTATAAGAAGACTCTAATGAATGAAATTGTTTCGATCATGGAACTTCCGGACTCTCCCAAAAAAGAGAAGAAGATGGATGAAAATAAGCGTTTGATCGAGGAAGCAAATGTCAAACTTGAGGATTACCGGGATGAACTGCTGGAACTTCCGAAGTTAATAGATGATGCTAATTTTGAATTGATGATTGCAACTATGCATGTGTGTTATGATAAGATTAAAGAGAATACAGAAGAGATAGATGAAATTAATCAGTGGATTCAGGACTTCAGGGTACAGCTTAAGCAAAAAGTATTGCAGAAGCAGCAGAAAGAGGTACTGAATGATGAGTTGTATTCGTATATGCATGCTATTTTCGGACCGGATGTTATTGAAATGTTTGATATGAAGTATAATCCGCAGAATGTTCTGAATAAGGAAAAGATATGATAATTTTCAAGGAGCGTTTTCTACTTAAGAGATTAGGTGGAAAACGCTTTTTTTACATAACAAATCGTGCTATAATACAAGATATTATGTAATTGACATACTCTTAAGAGATGAAAGGCAAGCAGCATGGAATATATTTTGACAGCAGCAGAAATGAAAAAATGCGATGAAACAACAAGCCTTACATATGGAATACCGTCTCTGGTTTTGATGGAACGGGCAGCGTTGGAAACCGTTAGAGTTATTTTAGATAAATATGGAAATGACATTAGTGTCGGTGTAGTGGCAGGCTGTGGTAATAATGGAGGCGATGGCGTTGCGATTGCACGAATATTGAAGGAATATGGTGTAAGTGCACAGATTCACTTAATTGGTGATATGAAGAAATGTTCATCGGAAACAAGGCATCAGCTGGATACAGCCAAAAGTCTTGGAATACCGATTTATTTTGGCTTAGATAATACATTATATGATGTCATCGTGGATGCCATTTTCGGAATTGGATTGACCAGAGTCGTTGAGGGGGCATACCGTGAGGCGATTATGGCAATCAATGAATCTAAAGCAAAGGTTGTTGCGGTAGATATGCCATCGGGAATTCATACGGATGATGGAAGAGTTATGGGGGTGGCAGTTAAGGCAGAGTTAACCGTTACGTATGCATATCGTAAATTGGGACAGGTGCTTTATCCAGGCGCACAATATGCAGGTGAAGTTATCTGTGTTCCAATAGGAATACCTAAGGAAGCGCTCGGGGAACGCAGAAATGGTATTATGACTTTTGTACGGCAGGATTTGAAGTTGCCATCCAGAAAGCCATCTGGAAATAAGGGAAGCTTTGGTAAAGTACTATTGGTTGCAGGCTCTAAAAATATGGGAGGCGCATGCCAGTTGTCTGCGTTAAGTGCTTTTCGCATTGGTGCAGGAATGGTGCGCGTGTTTACTGCTGGAGAGAACAGAGAAAGTCTGTTAAGGAAAGTACCGGAAGTAATCGTAAATACTTATCAGGACGATGGAAACAGCGGTTTTCATATGACAGAGGAAGCAATGCTTTTGGAAGGACTTAACTGGGCAGATGTGATTGCCATAGGTCCAGGGCTGTCGACGTCAGACAAAGCCGCTTATATGTTGGAATATATATTAGAACACACGAAGAAACCATTGGTTTTGGATGCGGATGCATTGAATCTTCTTGCAGCAGGAAAGGAGACCTTGCGACGGTTCGAGATAGGACGAATGGGTACCGATCAGGAGGTTGTGTTGACACCTCATATGGGCGAGTTTGCAAGATTGATCAAGCATCCTGTTTCAGAATTACAGAAGGATGTGCTTGGCTATTGTAAAGCATTTGCCAGAAAATATGATGCAACACTTGTATGCAAGGATGCCAGAACCTTTGTAACGAAACAGTATAAAGCAACTTACGTTAACACAAGTGGAAATGACGGAATGGCAACTGCGGGGTCTGGTGATGTGCTGACTGGCGTGATAGCAGGTCTTATGGCACAAGGTATGGCAGGGTATGATGCAGCCGTTATGGGCACTTATGTACATGGACTTGCAGGAGATTATGCAAAGGATAAGACATCTGCGTACTATATTATGGCGCAGGATATCATAGATTCGTTGCGATATATCTAGAAGGGGGCATAAAGCTATTATGAAACATTATGACAGAGTTTGGGCTGAGGTTGATCTTGATGCAATCGCAGCAAATATAGAGAATATTAAGAAGAATATTAAACCAGAGACGAAAATCATTGCAGTCATTAAGACAGATGGTTATGGACATGGAGCAATCCCGATTGCAAGAATCCTGGAACAGGATGATGCGGTATGGGGTTATGCAGTGGCAACCGTAGAGGAAGCTCATGAATTAAGAGAAAAGGGCATTAAGAAGCCCATGCTGATTTTGGGTTATACCTTCCCGTATAGTTATGAGAAAATGATAGAGGAAGAGATTCGACCAACCGTTTTTATGCTGGACATGGCACAGATGCTGTCTGAGAAAGCTCAGGAAATGGGAAAGACTTGTCATATACATATCAAGGTAGATACTGGAATGACGAGAATCGGTATGCATCCAGATGAGGAAGGAATGGAATTGATTCGTAAGATTAAAGAACTTCCAGGACTTGAAATAGAAGGAATCTTTACTCATTTTGCAACAGCAGATGAAGCCGATAAGTCCAAGGCATATCATCAGATGCAGATGTTTCAGTCATTTGTAGCAGAGGTTGAAGATAAGCTTTCCATACGATTCCCTATGAAGCATTGCTCTAATAGTGCAGGTATTATTGAGATGCCGGAAGCGAATATGGATGCGGTAAGAGCAGGGATTATTGTCTATGGATTGTGGCCGTCTAAGGAAGTGGAAGATGATCACAAGATGGAGCTTAAGCCGTCACTTACGTTAAAATCAAGAATCGTCTATGTGAAGATGGTGTCAGCCAATCAGGAAATCAGTTATGGAGGAACCTTTATTACGGCTCGTGACACACAGGTTGCGACCGTTTGTATAGGTTATGGAGATGGCTATCCAAGAAGCCTTTCCAATATTGGTTATGTTCTTATAAACGGACAAAAGGCTCCTATATTAGGAAGAGTATGTATGGATCAGTTTATGGTTGATGTAACGGATATAAAGGGTGAAGTATGTGTCGGGGATGTTGTGACTCTGATCGGACAGGATGGAGAAATGACAATCACAATGGAAGAACTCGGAGATCTTTCTGGCCGTTTTAATTATGAGCTCGCCTGCGATATCGGAAAACGTGTACCAAGAATCTATAAAATGGATGATACATTGATTAGCGAATAAATAAAAGATACACCGTATAAAACTAACATCGGCTGGTAAGACTAAAATCAGACAGACAAGTCAGTCTTAAGATGATAGTTGAGGTGTATGAAATGAGACGAGGAGATATATATTATGCAGATTTAAGACCAGTAGTCGGTTCGGAACAGGGAGGTGTCAGACCGGTTCTTATCATTCAGAATGATGTTGGAAACCGACACAGTCCTACCGTAATCTGCGCAGCGATTACCTCAAAGATGAATAAAGCGAATCTGCCAACCCACATCGAACTTAATGCAGGGCATTACGATATGGTAAAGGATTCTGTAATATTACTTGAACAGCTTCGTACCATAGATAAAAAAAGGTTAAAAGATAAGGTTTGTCATTTGGACACACCAATTATGCAGGAAGTAAATAAAGCATTACAGATTAGCCTGGAACTGAATACATAGTCTGGGCATGGTACCTCGGATTGGCAACTGCGGTGGCTGATTCGAGGTTGACGTTTATGTCAAGTGGTGCTATATTAATTTATTATGCGCACATTGAATCAAAGGTAGATATCGCGTATATACTTACTAGTGATAAAAGGAGTGAATAACATTCATGGATGATGGTGGGACTTCGGTCTGTATCATAATTATTTTCTTTGTATTATTGCTGATTGAGGCGATTTTATACGGCTTTCAAAAGGCAATTGTTCTAATGAATGAGAAGGAGATTGAGCGTAAGGCGCAGGAGGAAAAAGATAAGAAATCGCTTCTCCTGTATGAAATAGTAAAGCGTTCAACCATATATGTAAATTCCATTCAGATGATTATCACGTTAATTGATCTCGTTATGGGATATCTGTATTTGCCGATGTGGACCAAACAGTTTCAGGTATGGTTTGGTCAAGTTACCTTTATGCAAGCCCTTGGAAGTACGGGAATTCATATTGCAGCATTGGTTATTGCAACTGTCTGCCTGATGTACATATTATTGACATTTGGCACGTTATTCCCGAAAAAGCTGGCACAAAGATACCCAGATACATGGGCGTATATGTTCATTGGTTATATTCAGGTTTTGAGAACTATTTTGTATCCTGTGACAGGTATTGTGGCGGTATCAGCAAATGGCATGCTACGATTGCTGGGATTTAAAAACGATGATGAACAGACAGATGTAACAGAAGAAGAAATTATTTCCATGGTTAATGAAGGTCATGAGCAGGGTGTTCTCGAAGCCAGTGAAGCAGAGATGATTACTAATATCTTTGAATTTGGTGAAAAAGAAGCCAGCGATATCATGACACATAGAAATAATATTGTGGCAATTGACAGTGAAATGCCATTTAAGGATGCAATAAGTCTTATGTTGCAGGAAAGTAACAGCCGATATCCGGTTTATGAAGAGAATCTGGATCATATTGTGGGTGTACTTTATCTGAAAGATGCCATGAGATTACATACATCAGATGAGGGGCTTAATCTTGCGGTTGGTGAGATTGGAGGCCTTGTAAGAGAAGCTGTGTTTGTGCCTGAAACAAAGAATATTGACGATTTATTCCGTAGCATGCAGTCTGAAAAGAATCAGATGGTTATTGTCATGGATGAATATGGGCAGACAGCAGGACTTGTAACAATGGAAGATATTCTGGAAGAAATTGTAGGAAACATTATGGATGAATATGATGCGGATGAGAATCATATAGAGGAAAAAGGCGATAATGAATATCTCATCGAAGGAATGACAAAGCTGGAAGATTTAGAAGAACGTTTTGGAATTGACTTTGGAGATAGTGAGTTTGAGACTTTGAATGGTTTCCTTATTTCAAAATTAGACAGAATTCCGGATGAGGATGAGAACACGGAAATCTGTGAATATGGATATACGTTCAAGATTATGAGTGTTGAGAAGAATGTAATTCAATCTGTTCTTGTGTCAAAGCTGCCGGATGAGGAACCGGAAACACAGGAAGAAAATGAGCAGGAAATGTAACTGAAAAGTTACTTGATGATAAAATAATAAACAAAAGTTAAGAGCACAGAATAGAAAGTCATAGATTTTTTATTCATCAGATTTGTGTAAATGCGCAAATTTGTGGGCTATAAAAGAAAGGAAAGGTATAGAAATGTCAGGACATTCAAAATTTGCAAACATTAAGCACAAGAAAGAGAAGAACGATGCTGCAAAGGGTAAGATTTTTACAATTATCGGACGTGAGATCGCCGTTGCTGTAAAGGAAGGTGGTCCGGATCCGGCGAATAATTTTAAGTTAGCACAGGTCATTGCTAAAGCTAAGGCAAACAATATGCCAAATGATACCATTGAAAGAGGAATTAAGAAAGCAGCAGGAGATGGAAATGCTGTAAATTATGAGCATGTTACATATGAAGGCTATGGACCAAACGGTATCGCTATTATTGTTGAAGCGTTGACAGATAACAAGAACAGAACAGCAGCCAATGTAAGAAGTGCTTTCACAAAAGGAAATGGAAGCATTGGTACACAGGGATGCGTATCTTTCATGTTTGATGAAAAGGGACAGATTATTATCGATAAGGAAGAATGCGAAATGAGCGCTGATGACCTTATGATGATTGCACTTGATGCAGGTGCAGAAGATTTCTCTGAGGAAGAAGACAGCTTTGAAGTAATTACAGCACCAGATGATTTCAGTGCCGTATATGCTGCATTGCAGGAGAACAATATTACAATGGTAAGCGCAGAAGTAACCATGATTCCACAGAATTATGTTGAACTTACTGACGAAACAGCAATCAAGAATCTCAACAGAACACTTGATTTGCTTGATGAAGATGATGATGTACAGGCGGTATATCATAACTGGGATGAATAAGAAGTAGATAAGAAGGACTAAACGAAATGTTTGGTCCTTTTCCTTATGCTCATGAATAGATTTTAGGAAAATGGAAGAAAAAGAGGATTCACAATGAATGAACAGATAAAGAAAAATGTTATAGCCCTTCGAATGGAGCGGCAATTTCTGACCAGGAAGGCGAATGTAGAAGAATATGAGGCATTATTTAAGGATGTGCAGCCGGGACAGGCTATTTATTGGCACGGTTTTGGACAACCGACAGAGCTGTCGTTTCGAGCTTCTTTTGATGATAAGGAATACAATCGTATCCGGCAGAAAGAACGTAAATTGGTAAAAGGGCGCTTTCAAGGGGGCAATGTGGGCTGGATTGAGGCAGGTGACATGGAGCTTTTTGCAGGAATGTGCTGTAAGCCAATAGAGCAGTTTTCTTTTTTGCAGGAAAAAATATTAAGAATGATTGAGGAAATGGGACCTGTTACAATTCAACAAATCAAAGAAGAAACAGGACTATTAGTGAAGGAAATTACTCCTGTTTTACATAGACTTCAGGAGGCGTTTCTGATATATGAAGACCAATACGATGAAGATTGGGAAAGAGGCTGGTATCGATTTGACGAAATGTTTCCGGATGTGAACATACATAAGTATACCAAACAGGAAGCGATGACTATCATAATACAATGCTATGCATATAGAATGGTATTTTTTACGATAGATATGCTAAAGAATTACTATAAATTACCGGTAAAAGAAATAAAGACCTGCATTGCGAAAATGCAAAATGATGAAATTCTTGTTGAACTAGACGGTGGTTATATGCGGAAAGAGGATTATTCTTTCCTGGAAAAGCAGCAGATGGAAAAGCCAGAGATATGTTATTTGCTGCATCGCAATGATATACTGGTAAAATCTGTGGAGCCTAAGTTAAAAAAGCAATATTCTGTGCAAGGGTTTGAAGCTTTGTATTACATTATGATACAAGGTGAGTTTCATGGGGCAGTCATAGGAAAATATAAGTTCGGACCGGATATCATAGAAAATGTGCTGATTGATAAGGAGTACTGGAATTGGAAAGAGAAAATCATACAGATGCTTGGAACGATGCCGGGATGTACAGAAAGTGAAGTGAAAAATACAACAGCAGTATAATGTTAGATGATATTTAGAAGGATTTGTTGCTTCAAAAGGATAAATTATAAGAAAGAACAGGAAGGGGTGATGTTAGATTATCATCTCTTTTTTTGGTCACTAAGGAATTGCTGTAACATAGTGGTAATTAATTAAAAAATACAAAGCAATTCTTATAAGATAATGATACTGGAGAGCATCTTTTTATAATTTGGATACAATTTCGACAATTTAAATGATAAAAGGGAATTGTATAGCTTGATTTTGCCGAAAATAGGGCATTTTAGAAGGAAAAAATATTTTATGAAAAAAGATACAATTTCTTGTTGACAGATGGAAAATGAAGTGATAAGATAAAACACGTCGCTGAGATATGAGGCAAGCAACCATAATGAACAGGTTCGAAAAAAGAAATATCGAATTATGTAAATTAGTGCTTGACAGACGTAGAGGTAACATGATATGATATAAAAACTTCGTCGGATTTTATCAGGTGATGAAGAATTAAGAATAGAACATTGACAAATAAACAGTAATGCAACCCTGAAAATTCTATTTGAGAAACGAACCAAAGGTTCGTAAGAGTTCGAAAAGGAACTCGTTCAAAGAAAATTCAGAGAACAAATCCTTTATAACAGCAAGTAAAATTGCAACGGATATAAACCA
>CAYUKO010000023.1:0-32127 GCA_964445375.1 uncultured Roseburia sp. | reverse complement strand
TATCGAGCCAAACCTTGAAGCAGGTAACATGTTAATGTTCGCTCATGGTTTCAACATTCATTTCGGATGCATCAAGCCACCTGCTGATGTAGACGTTACTATGATCGCTCCTAAGGGACCAGGACATACAGTACGTTCTGAGTACCAGGCTGGCAAGGGTGTTCCTTGTTTAGTAGCTGTTGAGCAGGATGCTACAGGTAAGGCTTTAGACAAGGCTTTAGCATATGCATTAGCAATCGGTGGAGCAAGAGCTGGTGTTCTTGAAACAACATTCAGAACAGAGACAGAAACTGACTTATTCGGTGAGCAGGCTGTTCTTTGTGGTGGTGTTTGTGCATTAATGCAGGCTGGTTTCGAAACATTAGTTGAAGCTGGTTATGATCCAAGAAACGCTTACTTCGAGTGTATCCATGAAATGAAGTTAATCGTTGACTTAATCTACCAGTCAGGCTTTGCTGGAATGAGATATTCTATCTCTAACACAGCTGAGTACGGTGATTACATCACTGGACCAAAGATTATCACAGAAGATACTAAGAAGGCTATGAAGAAGGTTCTTTCTGATATTCAGGATGGAAGCTTTGCTAAGGAATTCTTATTAGATATGTCTGATGCTGGACGTCAGGTACACTTCAAGGCTATGAGAAAGCTTGCAGCTGAGCATTCTTCAGAGAAGGTTGGCGAAGAGATTCGTAAGCTTTACAGCTGGAACAACGAAGAAGATAAGTTCATCAACAACTAATCTGTAATTGTTCAAGCTTTGATAAAATGATATAAGATATAAAGGCATTCAAGAATGTTTCATTCAAGAATGCCTTTTCTATTTGCTAGGAATTTCCTGCTAAGTATAAGAATAATTTTTATAAAACTCTAAGAAACTTTCCAGTGCCGGATTCTTGTATTGTTTTTTGCGATATACAAATCCAATATTTCTTTTTGGGATATCAAATGGCATTGGTAATTCGATTAAAGTTCCATTCTTTAATTCTGTTTCTATAAAGTTCTTGATGACACAGGCAATACCAATTCCGATGGTTGCAAACTCAATCAAAGAATCCATGGTAGATACTTCGATTAGATTTTCTGCTTTTATTTCATTTGCAAGAATAAATTGATCTATATAACGGCGTGACAAGTTCTCTTTATCCATGAGCATAAGAGTAGCGTCTTTAAAAAGCTCACGTTTATCCGAAATCATATGAAAATCCTTTCCGGTTCGAATCATAAGATTGTCCAGATAGCTTTGAGTTGTTACGAAAACATCTTCAATAGAATGAATTCTGGAGAAAACATGCGGGAATGATGCATCTGGTTCTCCAACAAGTCCAATATCAATGGAGCCATCTTCAAGGGCAGCAAGTGTCTGATAAGTTGGATGACATGAGATGGAAATACGTATATGTGGCTTTTTCTTTATAAATTCCTTCAGATAGGGCAGAAGAACATATTTGCAGAGAGTTGTACTGACTCCGATGGTTAAATGCTCTACTTCATGTTTATTTTCATACTTTAATTGTTCTTCACCAAGTTCAATAGCGTGAAAGGCTTCTTTCAGACGTTCATAGAGAATTTCGCCTTCTTTTGTCATAGTTACACCCCGGGAACTTCGAATCAAAAGCTTTGTATTAAGATTATTTTCTAATTTGTTAATGGATTTGCTGACAGCGGGTTGACTGATAAAAAGCTCTTTGGATGCGGCTGAGATATTTCCAAGCTTTGCAACCATATAAAAAACATAATAAGAAGAAAGATTCTGAGTCATATAAGTCCTCCTAGTCCTTGTTATTATTGAAAATATGTAATCAATAAGCGCATTTATATAAGTTAAGAATATCATAACTACATGTTATAGTAAATATAAAATATATGTATTGTATTTATGATGAAACCCGTGTTATGATAGACATAATTCATGAGATACACAACATTATTTTGTAAGGAACCGCATACACCCTTACATGGCGCAAAGAGCGCAAGATTACATATATCTGTGAATACAGATATGGCTATATAACAGGAGGAATATGACAATGGGAATGACAATGACGCAAAAGATTTTAGCTGCGCATGCAGGTCTTGAATCTGTTGAAGCCGGACAGTTAATCGAAGCTGATTTAGACCTTGTTCTTGGAAATGATATTACAAGCCCTGTTGCAATCAAGGAAATGGAAAAGATGAAGGTTGATGGTGTTTTCCATAAGGATAAGATTGCACTGGTACCAGATCATTTCGTACCAAATAAGGATATTAAGTCCGCAGAACATTGTAAATGTGTTAGAGAATTTGCAAGAAGAAATGAGATTACAAATTATTTTGAAGTTGGTGAAATGGGAATCGAGCATGCACTGCTTCCTGAAAAAGGACTTACTGTTGCTGGTGATGTTATTATCGGTGCAGATTCACATACCTGTACATATGGCGCATTAGGCGCATTCTCTACTGGTGTTGGTAGTACAGATATGGCTGCCGGAATGGCAACAGGTAAAGCATGGTTCAAGGTTCCAAGCGCAATCAAATTCAACCTTACAGGAAAGCTTCCTAAGTGGGTTAGCGGTAAGGACGTAATCCTTCATATCATCGGTATGATTGGTGTTGATGGTGCATTATATAAGTCTATGGAATTCGTTGGTGACGGCGTTGCTAATCTTTCTATGGACGACAGATTTACAATTGCAAATATGGCTATTGAAGCTGGTGGAAAGAACGGTATCTTCCCAGTTGATGAGAAGGCAATTGCATATATGAAAGAGCATTCAACAAGACCTTATACCATCTATGAGGCTGATGAAGATGCAGTATATGATGAGGAATATACAATCGATTTAAGCAAATTAAGACCAACTATTGCATTCCCTCATTTACCAGAGAATACACATACTATCGATGAAATCAAAGAGGATATCATGATTGATCAGGTAGTAATCGGTTCTTGTACAAACGGAAGAATTGATGACCTTAGAACTGCTGCCGAAGTATTAAAGGGAAGACATGTTGCAAAGGGTATGAGATGTATTATTATTCCTGCAACACAGGCTATTTATATGCAGGCAATGGAAGAAGGATTATTAAAGATTTTCATCGAAGCAGGTGCAGTAGTAAGTACCCCTACATGTGGTCCTTGTCTTGGTGGATATATGGGAATCCTTGCAGAAGGTGAACGTTGTGTATCTACAACCAACCGTAACTTTGTTGGAAGAATGGGTCACATTGATTCAGAAATCTATCTTGCAAGCCCTGCTGTTGCAGCAGCAAGTGCTATTACAGGTAAGATTTCCTGCCCATGCCAGTTATAATCCATGTGAGGTAGGAGCAATTTCTTTTAACCTTGCATATTTGTGCAGTGGCACAATTCGCAGAATACAAGAAAGGAACAGATATAATTATGAAAGCAACAGGTAGTGTTTTTAAATATGGTGACAACGTTGATACAGACGTTATCATTCCTGCAAGATATTTGAATTCTTCTGATCCGGCTGAGCTTGCAACTCACTGTATGGAAGATATTGATAAGGATTTTGTAAAGAATGTTCAGAAGGGCGATATCATCGTTGCTAATAAGAATTTCGGCTGTGGTTCTTCCAGAGAACATGCACCAATCGCTATCAAAGCGGCTGGCGTAAGCTGTGTAATCGCAGAAACATTTGCAAGAATCTTCTATAGAAATGCAATCAACATTGGTCTTCCAATCGTTGAATGTCCTGAAGCCGCACAGGCAATCAATGCTGGCGACGAAGTAGAAGTTGATTTTGATTCCGGTGTTATCACCAACAAGACAACAGGACAGAGCTTCCAGGGACAGCCATTTCCAGAGTTCATGCAGAGAATTATCAAGGCAGAAGGTCTTGTAAACTACATTAATAATAAGTAATCGAAAAAGAAACAGTTTAGGAAGTATGAAAATTCTTTTTAAACTGTTTCTTTTTGAGTTATTACAAAGAAATATGGTGTTACCAGAGTGTCAACAAGAGAAATTTGAGGTGTTGCTTTCCTTATTGTTGATGGATAGATACAATAAAGTTGCTGCAGCAATACAACAAAGAAAGGAAAGAAAATAAGTATGGCAGAATTTGGTGAAAATCTAAAAAGAGTAAGAGAAGAAAGAGGGATTACCCAACAAACATTAGCAGAGTATCTATATGTGACAAGACAGGCTGTCTCAAGGTGGGAGGGTGGCTCACGTTATCCTGATATTATGACAGCAAAGAAAATAGCACAGTTTTTAGAAGTGTCTTTGGATGAGCTATTGTCTGACGATGATATGAATCTATATGTGAAGAATAATGCGATTTTGGATTCTTCCGTATCAAAGAGAGCACAGTTAGTATTGCTGTCATTAGCTTTCATGTGTGCGTTGATACATACCATTATCTATTTTAGTAATTATCTTATAGAGGAACCTTTGGAATTTATATCCGGGGGAATGATAAAAAGTATATTATTAACCATTGTATTGGCATATAGTGTTTATGTAGCACTTTACGATAAGCTTAATGCGAAAGTTGCGTCTTGCATTGCTGCATTATATTTTGGTTGCGCAATATTTTCTGATTTGATATGTTTGTTTGAAAAGAATATCAATATCATTAATATGACCTTACTATGTGATTTGTTCTATAATCTGTTGCTGTTAATGATATGTATTCGATTTTTTCAAAGCAAATTAACTCCAAGTCCTGTTCCTCTGTATATTATGACAGGAGTATATGCTTTGGGAGAACTCATCCTTTTGCTTATATGTTGTAGATTTGTAGAAGGTATCCCGAATGAATATTATATAGGTTTTAGTTTACGTATGTTATCTTTGATAGAATCCCTATTTGTAATTGTCTTATTATCCTTCATGGCTTATGTACTTCATAAAAAGAGAAAATTAGCGGCAAGGGGATAATTATAACTTAGGGAAATAGTGTTTTATAAAGGCTGTTACTTTTAAAGTACGAAGGAAAATGATGGTACAATGAAAACACACATGTTATAATTATGTAAACAGTAGAAGATGAAAAGATTGGAGTACTTTCATGAAATACCCATTAGATGATGAATTAAAGTCTTTAGAAAGGCATAAAATCCCTGCGAAGCTAAAATTGATTCCTATGATGAATGCCATATCAAGCCGCTTTAAATGTCAATCTGACGATAATGTAGTGGTATCAGAATATAATATTATTGGATATGAGGGAGCAGAAATAAAAACCTTGGTTATCGAACCAAGAGATGCAGAAGATAATCTGCCATGTTTCGTGTATTTTCATGGTGGTGGATTTATGTTGAAATCTACGGCAATTAATCAGCAAACTGTAAAAGAATATGCAGCTAAGGTTCCTTGCAAGGTTGTCTATGTAGATTATCGGTTAGCGCCTGATTATCCTTTTCCAATTCCGGTTGAGGATTGTTTTGCTACCTATAAATGGGTTTTAGACAATACGACTGAACTAAACATTGATAGCAATAAAATCATGATCGGCGGTGACAGTGCAGGTGGAAACCTTGCAATCGGTGTAACATTAATGGCTCGTGACAGAAGGTTGGCGTGTCCAAGTAAAGTAATGCTGATTTATCCCGCTACGGATAGAAGAATGATAACAGAATCTATGCAGAAGTATATAGATACGCCAGTATGGGATGCAAATCTATCGAAAATGATGTGGGATGCGTATCTTGGTGAATTACCCCCAAAGCATATCGAGTATGCATCTCCTTTAGAAGCACCAAGTTTGGAACAATTTCCAACTACTTATATGGAAGTAGCGGAGTTTGATAGCTTACATGATGAGGGCGTATTATTTTATAGCAGACTAAAAGAAAGTGGTGTAAATGTAGAGTTACACGAAGTCAAGGGCGCATGCCATGGCTTTGAAAATGTCTTCGAAAGCAAGATTACAAGACAATGTATGGAAAGAAGAACAAAATGGTTAGCAGAATAAAGCACAGAAAGAAATTTATGAAAGTAATATTTGTTGTTTTTTTTAATCATTGTTGCTTTTTTAGCAATAGTATATATCAATCATAAAATATGTCTGGGGAAAGAGTCCCCATTGTTTATTCCTTGTGGGCAGACAGTGGAGGTAGATGGACATGCTATGAGTATCTACACAGAAGGAACAGGAGATAAAACGATTGTATTCTTGTCTGGTGGCGGAACTTGTTCGCCAATACTAGATTTTAAGTCACTTTATTCATTACTAAGTGACAAATATAAAATTGTTGTAGTAGAAAAGTTCGGATATGGATTTAGTGAGATAGTAGATAAGGAAAGAAATATAGAATCTGTATTGGAAGATACCAGAACAGCTTTAAAAGAAGTGGGAATGGAAGCACCATACGTTCTATGTCCTCATTCCATGTCAGGGATAGAAGCTTTATATTGGGCACAACAATACCCGGAAGAAGTTTCGGCTATTATTGGTCTTGATATGGCAGCTCCTGCGGCATATAACGATTATAAAATCAATATGCCAATACTTAAGCTCGGACAGTTTGCTGCAAGCATAGGAATTACAAGATTAATACCCGGCATTTCAGAAAGCGATGCCATCAAATATGGAACACTTTCTGAGGATGAAAAGGAACTTTATAAAGCCGTTTTTTATAGGCGTACTGCAACAACTACAATGCTTAATGAAGTCGCATGTATAAAAGAGAGTGCCAGAAAAGTCGATGAATTTGGTGCTCCCCAGGTGCCGATGCTTCTTTTTGTATCAAATGGTCATGGAACAGGTTGGGATAAAGAAGCATGGCTGAATTATCAAAAGGACTATCTCAAAAATGTCGAATATGGCAGAATGATAGAATTTGATTGTCCTCATTATATACATGATTATGAGTATCAAAAGATAAGTGAATGTATGGATGCTTTTTTGAATGAATAAAAATTAGATAAACTTAAGAGTTTCTTTCAATATAATGACGGAAAAAATGGTCATGCAGATTGATTCCATTCATGCGCTGGAAAAGGGGTGGTACGCATCAAATATTGAGCTATTATATGATTTGGCAATTGCTCTTGGGGTAACCGTAGATGAGATTTTGATTGGAAGCGAAAAGAACACAGAGGGACTTTCTTATAGTAAAGCTGGAATCGATATAACCTATACTGACACGATAAAAAAGGAAATGTCGAAGCATTTAGAAACCACAGACAAGCGTGTTTTGAATGGATTAGGACCTTTTGCATCCTTGTATGATATTCATTTTCCGGATATAAAAGAACCCGTGCTTGTTTTAAAGTCTGAAGAACCAGGTTCTAAGCAAAAACTTGCTATGGAATATGGTTATACGGAATCCATTTGCCATGATATGATTAACCATTTAGTAAATGACATTGTTGTCATGGGTGCAAAACCGTTAGCAGTTTTAGATACCATAGTTTGTGGCAATGCGGAAAAGGATACCATTAAAAGCCTTGTAAAAGGAGTTTCCGAGGCTTGCAAATTAAATGAATGTTCACTTGTAGGTGGTGAAACATCTATTCAACCTCTCGTAGTTGATTCTGGTGTCTATGTATTAACTTCAAGCATTGCAGGTATTGTAGAGAAATCAAAAGTAATCGATGGATCCAGAATTAGAGAAGGGGATGTTGTTTTGGCAATTGCTTCCAATGGTCTACATACCAATGGTTACTCCTTAGTACGCTTAATGATGGACAAGATGCCACAAATAAAATTGGATAAAATAGATGGTTTGACCTTTATCGAACAAATCATGAAGCCACATACGCCATATTACAAATCCATCAAAGAATTATTTGAAAAGGATGTGCTTCATGGAATGGCACACATCACTGGCGGTGGAATAGAAGGAAATCTGTGTAGAGTAATACCAGATGGATTATGCGCAAAAATTGATTTGTCCAAGCTTCGAATATTAAATATATTCAAGTATATTCGTAACAATGGAAATATCAGAGATGAAGAGATGCTTCATACCTTTAATTGCGGTGTAGGTTTTAATCTTGTAGTTTCGGAATGTGACAAAGATTTTGTCATGAAGCATGTTCAAGAATCTTATGACTGTTATGAAATCGGAAAGATAGAAAAGGGAAATGTAAAAGTGGCCTTTGAAAATCGAATAAATTGGTTGTGAGGTTGATATTCAAAAACAAACAAGGAAAAAATCCCAACTTTAACATTTCAGAAACATTTTATAAAACATTTAAAAACATTGGCTTTCTATAATGTATTCATAATCAAAATAATGAAAGGTTAAAGGTAAATTACGATGGCAGAGTTTTTTAAGAAAGCATTTGAGGACATGAAGGAAAGTGCAAAGGCACAGCATGAGGTTGATAAAGCAAATTTTGCAGCAGTTAAGGCTGAATCCAAGGCTAATTGGGAAGAGGCTAAGGCGATGGGCAATCCGCAAAGACATAAGGCAAAGATGCAGGCAGAGCGAGACGAGAAGATTGCAGAGGCACAAAAACGTCAGGAAGAAGCGCAGGCTAGAATTGATGCGGCTAAAGGAAATGAGTAAACTATAGAATATAAGCGAGGTGTCGGAGGGCATCTCGCTTATCGTGCTTTGTGAGGTGTAATATGAAAAAGACGATTACGTATGATGTAAATAAAAAAACTGTACAGCGTGAAATTGATTATATTCCTGTAAGGTACATTATTGCTATTTTTATTACTTTGTTTGAGGTTCTGGCAGTACTAGGGATTGTAGTGGCTCTTTGCTATTATGTCCCATACTTTTATCTTGCTGCATTGGCAACGGAAATTGCATGTATAATAAGGGTTATCGCATCGGATGATAACCCGGACTATAAGATTCCGTGGCTATTATTTATACTGATTGTTCCGATTGCTGGCTTTATGCTGTATTTTATGTTTTACTCCAGAACACTTCAGAAAAAATTTATCAGGCGTTTGGCTGATTTGAAAAGACATTCCTATAAAAAAGATGACCGTGAATTATTTAAGGAACTAAAAGAGGAAAATCCGGTTGCGGCAGCTCAGGCAAAAATGCTCTGTGATATTGCAGAAACTCATTTATTTTCGAATACAAAGCAGGAGTATTTTCCCCTTGGTGAGGATATGCACTACAGGATGTTACAGGACCTCGAAAAAGCTGAAAAGTTTATTTATATGGAATATTTCATCATCGAAGAAGGAAAGTTTTGGGATTCTATACTAGATATTTTGAAACGAAAGGCAGCAGAAGGCGTTGAAATTAAAGTGCTATATGATGACATTGGTTGCATGATGACTTTACCGGGAGATTACCATAGAACACTTAGAAAATGGGGCATTGAAGCAATTCCTTTTTCCAGATTAAGAGGTAATGCGGATAGTGAGTTTAATAACCGTAGTCACCGCAAAATCCTTGTCATTGATGGAAAAATTGGCTATACAGGTGGTGTAAATATTGCGGATGAGTATATCAATGAGGTGGAGAAGTTTGGGCATTGGAAAGATACTGGAGTACGTTTGAAAGGTGAAGCTGTATGGGAACTTACAAAGCTGTTTCTGGTTGATTATGGCATCAATGAAAAGGAAGTATTGGTTACAGGGAATGAACTGTATCCGGTACAAGCAGACATAAAGGAGCAAGGATACTTGATTCCTTTCGGTGATGGTCCCCATCCGATTTATGAGCGCAGAGTAGGTAAGAGTGTCATTCAGAATATGCTCTCTGGTGCCACCAAGTATGCATGGATGACTTCGCCATATCTGATTATCGATAATGACCTGTGCACAGACTTGGAAAATGCAGCATTAAGAGGCGTAGATGTGAGGATTATTGTTCCTCATGTCCCTGATAAAAAGCTGATATTTGCTATGACCAGAAGCTTTTACCATCGTCTGATGAGTGCCGGAGTAAAAATTTACGAATATGAGCCGGGATTTATCCACGCAAAGAGTTATCTGGTAGATGATGACTATGCAATGATTGGAACCATCAATCTGGATTATAGAAGCTTAGTGCATCATTTTGAAAATGGTGTGTGGATGTATAAATGTGAAGCAAACAAATCGCTAAAAGAAGATATTCAAGATACGCTGACAAAATGTATTGAAGTGACACCCGGCATGCTCAAAACGAACTTTCTCCAAAGATTTATCACAGCTGTAGTAAGGATATTTGCGCCTATGTTATAAGAAACAGAATTATGGTATACTGAAATAGTAATAAAAAAGGAGAAAACTATGGAATTAATTGGAATTGATTTGGGAACGACAAATAGTTTGGTGTCTGTGTGGAAAAATGGAAGAGTCGAAATTATAAAGAACAGTTTGGGTCATATTATGACTCCCAGCGTAGTAAGTCTGGAAGAAAGCGGTGGAATCTTGGTCGGTGAAATAGCTAAGCAAAGAAGAGTATCACACCCGGATTATACCGCATTTGAGTTCAAAAGGAGTATGGGAACAAAGAAAGAATATATTCTGGCACACAGAAGATATTATTCTGAGGATTTATCAGCTTTTTTGTTAAAGAAAATGATAGAAGATACTCAGGATGTACTGGGCACAGAAATTACACAGGCGGTTATTTCGGTACCTGCGTATTTTGATGATAATCAGAGAGAGGCTACCAAAAGAGCGGCAAAGATAGCCGGAATTGAAGTAAAGCGATTGGTAAATGAACCGTCGGCAGCCATTATATATCATCAGTGGAAATCCCAAAATACAGGTCGTGAGGGAATTTATCTGGTGATAGATTTCGGCGGTGGAACTTTGGATGTTTCCGTAGTGGATTGTTTTGAAAATATCATTGAAATTATCGCTATTTCCGGTGATAACAAGCTGGGTGGTAAAGACTTTGACAGATATATTGCGGAAGACTTTTGTAAACGTTTTGATTTGAATTTTTCCAGATTAGGTAAGCTGACCAAAGAGAATTTGTTGTGGGTTGCAGAAAATGTGAAGCGAACACTATCCCATGAAGACCGTGTAATCATGCGTGCTACCATAGAAAACAAAGAGTATGAAGCAGAGTATACCACAGAGGAATTGTTAAAAGTGACGGCAGGGTTGCTTTTGAAGATGCAGACAGTGATTAATGAGGCTTTAAAAGGTGCATGTATCAATCCTGAGCAGCTAGAAGACATTGTGTTGGTAGGCGGTACCTGTAAGATGCCCTTGATACAGAAGTATTTGTCTGCTCTATTTCATCGTGATGTTGTAGCTGATGCAGAGTGTGAACAATTGGTAGCGTTGGGTGTAGGTGTTTTAACTGGTATCATTGGCAGGGATGAGCATGTAAGTGACATTGTAATGACGGATGTTTGTCCTTTTTCTTTAGGAACAGGTACTTATCATAGTAAGGTAGCCTCCGAGCTTTCTATGAGTGTGATTATACCGAAAAACAGTATTCTTCCGATATCCAAATCGAATATCTATTATGGACTGGAGAAGTTTCAAAAGAAGATTAAATTTGAAATTTTTCAAGGCGAAGAGTTAAGGGCAGAGGATAATCTCTCTCTGGGATGTCTGTTTGTGGATGTAGTACCGAATGCAAGTGGTGATACTGCTGCAAAAGTGACTTTTTGCTATGATATCAATGGTGTTTTGCAGGTGTATGCACAAGATTTAAATGGCAATAACAGGGCAGAAATGGTGGTTGTTAGTAAGAACTTTCAGCTTTCAGATCAGGAAATCGAGCATAGGAAGATTGATATAGAGAAAGAACAGCGTTTTGAGAAGAATAAAGAGGAGAACCGCCATATTCTTGCGTGGGGACATAGATTGTATGCACAGGCTAATCCGGAGTATAAGGAGTATATTGCCGGTATTATAAATGATTTTGCGTATTATGTGGAGCAGAATGATGTTGCAATGGTTCAGCGTAAGAAAAAAGGAGTTATGGAGCAGCTACTGGCACTGGAAAAAATAGTAAACAGGGATTATTTTGAAAATGAAGATGTTATAACAGAACTTTTGGATGAAGATTAGGTGATAAGTCAGTGAATGATTGGATAATTTTAGGAATAGAAAAGACAAATGACTTGAGGAAAGTGAAACAGGCTTATGCTGAAAAAACGAAACTGTATCATCCGGAAACACATCCGGATGAGTTTCAGAAATTGCATAATGCATATAAACGTATTGCTAGTGAACTACGAAGAAGTACGGATAATCAACAACTAGTTCAAGTACATAAGTCCGAACCTGTACAAGAGGCGAAAAAACAGTTGGAGGTTACTGTACAAAAAGGGGTTTTACAGAAACAGCTTGAAATGAACTTTCGTGAGGAAGTACATAAGCCTGTACGGAATATAAAGCAGGATAAAGATTTTTTAAAGCAGGTTGAAGATGCTGCCAAAAATTATGAAGCACGACATACGGATAAAAGAGATCCGGTTCAGGTAGCAAAGGTAGACTATATTCTGCAGCACGATGCTAGAAATTCTAAGCTGTTACAACAATTTCAGTGGTTATTATATAATGAGTTTTTTGCGAAGGAGTGGCGTAATTTCTTTCTAAGTGAGGAGTTTTTAGAACGGCAATACGAACCGGAATTTATCAATGGTATGACTGAAATTTTGAAAAGTCGGATACTTGAGATACAAAGAGCGAAACAAGGCGCCTACGGATTAGGGGTGTTGGAGTATTTCCTTGTTGTTTATGGTGATATCTTTGAGGGAATTGATCACTTGCAATTTGATAAACATATTTACCAAAAAGAATTGCTTCAAAGCTTGGCAGATGTGTTTCCATCGAATGCTGAGAAAAGCGCTTCTTATCAGCAGATAGAAGAAAATGCAGTGCTTTCGGGAGAACGATATGCATTTTTCTTATACCGTAATATTTTGAAAGAATTAGATGCAGACATAGCCACTAAAGAAAAAATAATGCAAGTAATCATAGAAGGCTTTCAGAAGAAGGACGTTTCCAAGGTCTTTTTTGATTTGCTGCTCTATCTGATTACAAGCCATAGAAAGAATATTCCGATATTTAAGGTGGCATTGTTACAGGTATGCGAAATGGAGTGGGACAGCAGTATTCAGGAAGAAATTGAAATACTAAAGTTAGAGTTAGAGAATGACGAACATATTGCAGTAAAGATTCCGGATTTGCAAGAAGAGGGGAATATAGAGCAAAGAAAGATTGGATGACAGGAGCCTATCTTCCGGTAAGCAAAAATTATAATATACCTTTGATCATATCTGTTATTTTGTTTGCTATTGGATTTTTTTTCATACGACCCCGCCCTCGTTTAACAAAACTTTAACATTAGGGTGTTATGATTATCATATAGAAAGTCAATATATGGAGGTACAGGATGTTTAAGATATTAGTTGTAGAAGATGATAAGGAATTGAACAAAACAGTTTGCTCGTTTTTGAATCATAGCGGATATGAAGCTACCGGTTGCCAGAATGCAACAGATGCTTATGATGAACTTGCGGCTACTATGTTTGACCTGATTGTATCTGATGTTATGATGCCGGGGGTAGATGGCTTTGAATTTGCACAGAATATTCGCGAACTCAATGATAATATTCCCATCCTTTTTATGACTGCCCGTGATGATATGGCGTCCAAGCAGCGGGGATTCCGTATTGGTGTTGACGATTATATGGTAAAACCGATTGACCTTGACGAACTGTTTTTGCGCATTGGTGCGCTTCTTCGTCGTGCGAAGATTGCAGCCAATAGAAAGCTGGAGATTGGAAGTTTTATAATGGATGCGGATGAGCACACGGCATACTTAAATGAGGAAGAGATACCTATGACGAATCGTGAGTTCAGTATACTTTACAAGCTGTTATCTTATCCGAAAAAGACATTTACAAGAACACAGCTTATGGATGAATTCTGGGATACGGACACAGAAACAGCCCCAAGAGCAGTTGATGTGTATATGACAAAGCTTCGTTCGAAACTTGCAGCTTGTGATGCTTTTGAAATTGTGACGGTTCACGGACTTGGGTATAAGGCGGTGATTAAGTGAGAAATGAAAAGCGAATAAGAAATGTGCTGAAAGAAGTAAGTCATTTTCTGGTGTTTTTTCTTCTTGTAGCTTTTGTGATTACCTGCTGTACCATGCTTTTTGTGTCCATATTATCGAATACGCTTAATATTACCTTCGATGCAAACAGTTTGAATTCTGCTGCAAAGCTGACCTTTATGAATGTTGTAATTTTAAGCTTTGTATTCTATGTGATTGACACGATTAGACGCAAACTGACCGTGGAGCG
The DNA here is from genome assembly GCA_964445375.1 of uncultured Roseburia sp. Classification (GTDB taxonomy): domain Bacteria; phylum Bacillota; class Clostridia; order Lachnospirales; family Lachnospiraceae; genus COE1. The sequence continues at coordinate 17,987 of CAYUKO010000023.1, read as the reverse complement.
TCCGGTAAAACATATTATAAATGCCGCTGAGAAAATAATGCAGGGAGATTTTTCAGTCAGAATAAGTCCTCAAAGCAAGTTTGGTACGGATGATACCTTTCATCAAATCATTGAATGCTTTAATAAAATGGCAGAGGAACTTGGTAGTGTAGAAACCTTGCGAACAGACTTTATTGCTAACGTTTCCCACGAAATGAAAACTCCCCTTGCCGTTATGCAGAATTACGGTACACTTTTGCAGGCAGCTGAGCTTCCAGAGGAAAAGCGTATGGAATATGCAAAAGGAGTAACTGACGGATCTAGGCGTTTGGCTGATATGATGACTAATATTTTAAAATTGAACCGACTGGAAAATCAGAAAATCTATCCGCAAACTACGGAATTTGACCTTGGTGAGCAGCTTTGTGAGTGTCTTTTACAGTATGAAAGTGTATGGGAAAAGGGAGAAATCGAGATTGATACCGATATTGCTGAAAATGTGAAAGTAAAAGCAGATGCAGAATTGCTCAGCCTTGTTTGGAATAATTTGTTTTCTAATGCATTTAAGTTTACGGAAGCAGGTGGAACGGTTTTCGTTTCGCTTTCTGTGACAGAACATCATGCGATTGTAAAAGTAAAAGATACCGGATGCGGTATGACATCAGAAGTTGGTGCACATATTTTTGAAAAATTCTATCAGGGAGACACCTCGCATTCTATACAGGGAAACGGTCTTGGACTGGCACTTGTAAAAAGAGTAGTAGACATTATGCAGGGTGAAATAAGAGTAGAAAGTACACTTGGAAAGGGTACGACATTTACTGTGAAGATACGGAGGACTTAATATGGACTGGAAGAAACTGGGGAAGCATATTATTTTCCCTCACATTGCAATTATGCTCATACTGCTTCCTGTTGCTATCAGTTTCCTTGTGTATTCGCTTGTTTTTATAGGAACGGAATCCATGATATCCTATATATCCTATGTCCTTGCATTTTATACACTTACCGTATGGTGTATCAAAATACCGAAACTGATTCGTATTTTCAAGGCATTTAAGAATGGAAATAAATATGCAAGATTATGGCAGGATGATGCAAGGCTTCGTGTCAATGTTTCGTTGTATGGTTCTCTTATGTTCAATACGGCTTATGCGGTACTGCAACTGGGACTTGGCTTTTACCACGCATCATTTTGGTATTTTTCGATGGCAGGATATTACATATCCCTTGCGATTATGAGATTTTTCCTGGTACGACACACAAGCAGGCATAAACCAGGCGAAAAGATGCGGATAGAACTTAGGAAATATCGTAACTGCGGTATTGTATTTCTTATCATGAATATGGCATTGTCGGTGATGATATTCTTTATGGTTTATTGGAATCGAACCTTCAGACACCATGAAATTACCACAATCGCCATGGCGACCTACACCTTTACTACATTTACTTTGGCAATCATAAATGTTGTGAAGTATCGGAAATATAACAGCCCTGTCTTTTCAGCGTCAAAGGCCATTAACCTTGCAGCAGCCTGTGTGTCAATGCTGACATTGGAATCTACCATGCTGACTACTTTTGATGACGGAACGATGGCGCTTTCGAGTCGAAGAATTCTGCTGGGGGCAAGTGGCGGTGTTATATCTGTCTTTATTGTAGCAATGGCTATTTGTATGATTGTACAGGGCAATAAGAAATTAAAGCTGTTAAATATAGAGGAGTAAGAGAAAATGGAGAACAAGGAAAAAGAGACTTTTAACTATACCTATTCTGCAAAAGAGCAAAATGAAATTCAAAATATCCGAAAAAAGTACGCTGCGCCGGAGGAAGACAAAATGGAACGTCTACGCAGGCTGGATGCAGGCGTGACTGGAAAAGCTACTATGAAAGCACTGATTCCAGGTATGATTGGGGCATTGTTTCTAGGAGTGGGAATGAGCCTTGCCATGTCAGATTTTGGCAGGATGCTTGGCTTTCATCAGAATATGGCATTACTCATTGGTATCGTAATTGGAATACTTGGTATTGCGCTCGTTTGTCTGGCTTATCCTTTGTATAATTATGTTATCAAAAAGGAACGAGCAAAAATTGCGCCAGAGATTTTAAGGCTGACAGAGGAATTGATGAAATAAAAGGCTCTTATGTAAAAAATGCAGAAGTCGATGTTGCAAAGTGGCTGGAAGAGGTATAGTCTATAAGAAAACAAGCTGAAAGGGAATAGAAACATGAGTAATAAATTTTTCGGAAATATAAAAAAGAATTTCGGTTTTGGCTGTATGAGATTACCAATGAATGGCGAGCAGGTTGATTATGAGGAAACCTGTAAAATGATAGATACTTTTATGGAAAATGGCTTTAATTATTTTGATACAGCCCATGGTTATCTTGATGGAAAGAGTGAAATAGCACTCAAAGAGTGTTTAACCAAACGATACCCTAGAGAGGACTATATACTTGTAAATAAGCTTACTACAGCGTTTTTTAACAAGGAAGAGGATATACTTCCCTTTTTTGAAAGCCAGTTAGAAGCCTGTGGCGTAGAGTATTTTGATTTTTATTTAATGCATGCGCAGAATTCTGAGTTCTTTGAAAAGTATAAGAAGTGCAGAGCTATGAAACAGCCTTCGAATTAAAAGAAGTATGCGTAAAGCACAATAAACCTGTCATTGTTATGGAACCTGTAAAAGGAGATAGTCTGATTAATCTGCCGGATGAAGCACAGGCAATCTTGGATGAACTGCATGGTGGCAGTAATGCAAGCTATGCGATTCGTTTTGCAGCAAGCTTTGACCAGATTATGATGGTATTGTCCGGCATGAGTAATATGGAACAGATGAACGATAACATCAGCTTTATGAAAGACTTTGAACCATTATCTGAAACAGAGCAGGAAGCAATTAAGAAAGTATGTGCTATTTTCAAAAAACAGGATTTGATTCCTTGTACTGCATGTAAATACTGTGTGGCAGGATGTCCTAAGAATATTGCTATCCCGGACTTGTTTGCCGATATGAATGCGAAAAAGGCATATAAGGATTGGAACAGCGATTGGTATTACATGGTTCATACGCAAGGAGCAGGAAAAGCATCCGACTGTATCAAATGTGGTAAGTGCGAAGGCGTTTGCCCACAGCACTTGAAGATAAGAGAATTGTTAAGTGATGTAGCGGATATGTTTGATAAATAATGATAATGAATTGTAGCTAGTAGTAGATTTTTCTATTACTAGCTTTTTTCTGATTATGGATACAACACCGCAAGAAAAAATTGATGGAATCTGAGAGGTGAGATTAATTATAATTATTTTTACCACTTGTGTTACTACTTTATTTTCCGTAAAATTATTTTGTGACTTATATAAAATGTTTGGTTTAGGAGAATAGACTATGACAAATAGAAAAGAAATAAATGACAAAATAATAGCCTGGATTATAAACAAAGTAAAAACAGAATTTGCAGATGACATTAGTCTTGTTTTAGTATATGGCTCATATATCAATGGCACTGCTAACAGTAAGTCAGATGTTGATTGCTATTATATTCCGAAAACAGATCGGGGATATCAGTTGGCAGTTGATTTTATTATAGATGGTGTTGGATATGATATATTTCCAATGTCTTGGGAACGGGTTTCCGAAATAGTTGAATTACGTGAGAGTCTGACACCGTTGGTTGGAGACGCTCAAATCATTTACTATAATGACACAAGTGATTTGCAGCGTTTTAAAGATTTGCAAATAAGATTGAAAAGCAATCTGTTGGATGAAAAATATGTCAGAGAAATTGCTGTAAAAAGATGTGAAGCTGCCAATGAAATGTGCGCTTTCATGAGTGTAAGTCATGATGCATCAGAAATTCGAAAAATAGCAGGAAATATAATTATGACGTTAGCAGATGCCGTGGCTGTATATAATCATGACTACTATCATTTTGGATTGAAGAAGCAATTTGAAGATTTACAGAATAATTTCCCTAATATTCCGCGAACTATTGTAAATGGTTATAAAAATGTAGTTGAGGCAATCAATATAAAAGATGTAGTAGCGCATACAAAGAAAATGTTTAAAGATGTATGTGACTATCTGGACATAACATGTGTTACGCAAGAAATATCCGAAAAGAAAGGTTTTACAGAAGACAAGTTAGATGTTTCATGGCTTTCGGGACTATATGAAGAAATCAGTTCAACATTTAATAAAATATATGTATGTTGTGAAAATGGAAATTATATCTTAGCATTTCTTTCGGCAGTATGCTTACAACGAGAGTTAGATGATGCAAGAGAAGCAGGATGCCCGGAATATGATTTGGTAAGCGATTTTAACTACATGGAACTTTACAAATTATCTGCAAAAACTCAGGAAATCGAAAGTAATCTCGTGCAACTGATTACCGAAAATGGTGGACATATTAAGAAATATGACAGCTATGAAGAATTTGAAAGGGCTAAATTATAAATTAGCCCTTTTTCTGATAAAAAATACGATAAATTCAGTATTTCTTGATAATATTAAGCCCTAATAGTATAATTATGTAAACTTAAGCTTGGATAGAACCGGCGATGTACAAAGAATGTATGTAAAACGTGGCTATATCCCGGACGGCGGTGGTGTGTGGTATGGAGAAACAGTCTGTGTATTATTTATGAGTGTTGAAATTCTTGAATTTGTGGAGATACATATATGGATGGAAAATTGAGGAACATGACAGCGGTATATTTGTTCAAAAACAAAAAGGTTCTGATGTTGTATAGACAAGGCGGGAGAGTAGTAAACAATGTTTGGACAGGTTCTGCTGGAGGACACTTTGAAGATTATGAGCTGAATGATGCAAAAGCTTGTGTGCTCAGAGAAATGAATGAAGAATTAGGTTTACAGCCAAATGATGTTGATGGGCTATCACTTCGTTATATAACTATGAAAAACACAAATGGTGAAATCCGACAGAATTATTATTTTTTTGCAAAATTAAAAGAATATGTTAATGAAAATCTATCTTCCAATGAGGGTGTTTGTAAGTGGTTTTCGCTGGATGAAATTAGTTCTTTAGAAATGCCATTTACAGCGAAATATGTTATAGAACATTTTTGCAATGTGGGTTATTCGACAAATACACTGTATATAGGTGTTACCGCTACAGACAGAGTGGATTTTTATGATTTGCCTAAATCATAATCTAAAAAATTCAACGAATTCCTATTGGGGATGAATAAAGTAGAATGGTTGGTATTATTGACGTAAGACATACTTTATTGATTACTATAAGAATTAGGAGGACACATAATGGGGTTGTTTGGAAAGGAATTAAATTATACAGAGCAATGTACAGGAGTAATTAAAGGTGTTTCAGCGGTAAAGGTGAATAATATGCATCTTCCACTTGCGGAATATGTTGTAAATGGAGAGTTGTATAAAGCACGTGTGCCCTATGAGATTGCTGTTGTGATGGAATCGGAATATAAAAATGAGCAACAGATCGTAAGAGCAAATTTAAATTTGGGAAACCATGTAAGAGCACAAATGACAAGTGTTCAAGGTAGAAAAGTTCGAGTTGCATATGATCCATCAGAGCCTAAAAAGGGGAAAGTAGTAGGATATGAAAATATCTGATATGTGGATTTCCGCTAGGAGAGTTGACTATGAATAGAATCAATTTGCTTTATGATTGTTGGATTTCAAATGTAAAGGATATGGCTAATGCGATGGAATATAAAATTAGGGATGGATGTAGCGACATATCCCGAAATGATGGATTTTAGATATAAGTATTATGATTATGAGGGAAAAGAGAAATATGTCTACGAATTTAAGTACTAATAAAATGCAAGCGACTGAGAAGAAAGAATTTTATAAGGAACTTCTTGCTCTTGCAATTCCCATAGGATTACAAAATTTGCTGATAGCTTTAATCGGTGCAACAGATGCACTTATGCTCGGACGTCTGACACAGGATTCAGTTACAGCTGTTTCTTTGGCAAATCAGATCGGTAGTACAGGAAATTGTTACTTGTGTATGTAAAGGAATTTCCGCAGGTGCAGGTATTATCATAGGAAAGTTGCTAGGACAAGAATTGTTTGACAAAGCAAAAATCTATGGACGAAAGCTCTGCCATGTGTCCTTTTGGGTTGGCGGAATTCATATGGTTCTGCTTTGTATGATAGGTCCACTGCTTGCGTACTTCTTTGTGCTGACTGACACAGCAAGAGAATATTTGATTTGTATGTTGCTCTTTATGGCATTGTATGTATTTGCATATTCCATAAACACAGTTGTTGTATGTGGTATTTTTCCAGCAGGAGGCGATGCCAAATACGATGCAATCAGTGTGTTTTTTGCGTCATGGTGCTTTGCACTTCCATTGGCATTGCTCGGAACGTTCGTATTAGACCTTCCGGTAATGGTGGTATATATCCTGATGTGTGCTGACGAGATTGTGAAATTACCTTGGGTATATCCAAGATACAAGAAATATTTATGGCTTAATAATTTGACACGAGAAGAATTTTAAATATTTGAATTTGGAGATGCGCAATATGAAGATTTTAGTAATAGGTGGAACAAGATTTTTTGGGATACATATGGTTGAAGAACTTTTAAAGGCAGGTCATGACATTACTATAGCCACACGAGGACGAGCTTCTGATTCATTTGGAAATAGAGTGAGACGTATTATAATTGAGAGAACAAATGAAGAAAGTATAAAAAGTGCTTTCAAAGAAAAGCATTATGATGTGGTAATTGATAAAATTGCATATTGTTCGAATGATATAAAGTATGTAATGGATAATATAAGTTGTGACAAATATATTTATATGTCAAGTACATCCGTTTATGAGCCAAAACATATGAATACATTGGAAACAGATTTTGATGGAAATTCAAATGATTTTGTATGGTGTGATAGAATGGCATTTCCATATGAAGAAATAAAACGGCAAGCAGAGTATGCTTTATGGCAAAAGTATACGGATAAAAAATGGATTGCAGTAAGGTATCCTTTTGCTATTGGAAAAGATGATTATACAAAAAGATTATTGTTTTATGTTGAACATACGATGAAGTCAATTCCTATGAATATTGATAATCTGGACTATCAAATGGGGTATATCCGTTCGGATGAAGCAGGAAAATTTATAGCATTTTTGGTTGATAAAGATGTCAATGGAGCAATTAACGGAAGTTCGAAAGGTACAATTTCTATAAAAGAAATAATTGAATATGTTGAGAAAAAAACAGGAACAAAAGCAGTTATAGATAAAGAAGGTGATGTTGCACCGTATAACGGAGAACCTGAATATAGTATAAATACTGAAAAAGCAAAAGCATTAGGATTTCGATTTTCAGAACTAAAAGATTGGATATATGAACTTTTAGATTATTATATTATGTGCTTGGTATAAAAAAGCACGAATATCAGAATGACTAGAACAGAAGACTTGAAGTTTAAGGCGAAGTATTATGGAAATGTGAATGGATTTGCATCGTTTGTGGTGAAAGGATAATGTGAAGTTGTGGAGGTAACTAAAATGAGGCTTGATGGATTTGGATTGTTTGTAGAAGATATGGCTAATATGATTCGCTTTTATAGAGATGTTTTGGGGTTTGAAATAAAAGAAAGTGAAGACACTTCAAATGTGTATTTGATTAAGGATGATACATTATTTCTTTTGTACGGAAGAAAAGATTTTGAGAAAATGACAAGTCGTAAATACGAATACATAAAAGGACTCAATGGTCATACAGAAATTGCATTGTATGTTGATACTTTTGAAGAAGTAGATGCTGAATACGAAAAGGCTATCAGCAAAGGGGCTGTCTCTGTATTAGAACCCGAAACAGAACCTTGGGGACAAAGAACTTGTTATATTGCAGATCCTGAGGGAAATTTGATTGAGATAGGTTCTTTTAATAAACCATTTAGAAGTTGATATTTCAGCTTTCTGGTGAGTTTGAAAGCATGCAAAGCTTTGAATTTGTGGAGGAACTAAATGAGTAAGATAAGAAAATATATAGATTTGGTATTAAGCATTCTGTTCATTTTATGTGTGATATTGGGATATTACAAAGATTTTTCCCATATGAGTGAATATTGTTTTATCTCGGGTTTGCTTGTGGGTATTACATTCTTTATATCCTATTTACATCAGCAAAAGCGTGAAAAACCTTTAAATGCTTGTATATATTTGGCATGTATGATTGACATATTTGTTATTTTCATCGCAACAGTCTCTATTGGGTTGAATTTAGACGGTGCATTTTGGTTTATACATATAATAAATCCGATCATCCTAATGATTTATTGGTTTGTATTTTGCGACCAAAGACTTATGGATTGGAAAGGTACATTATCAGTTGTGGTTTTTCCACTGCTATATATGTTGTTTGCATTTGTTCTTTTCAAAATAAGCGGTAGTTGCCCATTTCCAGCCAGTTTAATTTTTATGGATTATACTGGATTAATTCCAGTTGTGTTTCTTGTTGTTCTTGCAATTATTTTATGGGTGTTAGGATATATACTTCATATGCTTAATGTATTTATTAGAAGAAATAAGTAACAGCGAGATACAATAGAAATTAGCTGAGATAATTGTGTTTGGAAAAAGGGTTGCATATAGACCTATCTTTCATAATGATGTTGTTTTATTTAATGAATTGCAAGTAATAAATTTAATTCAACAAGTGATTTTGGAAGCACGAACAAGTAAAAAAAGTAAAATTTTCTTATGGGTTATTGAAGACAATTTATCTGCAAGAAAGTTTTATGAAAGTAATGGATTTATAGCAAGTGGTAAAACTTGTTTAATTGAAGGAACGACCAAAACAGATATGTGTTATGAGCTGATATTATAACGCGCTCTCGAAAAAAGGAAACATAATCCATCAGATCCTAAAAAGTGGAAAGTAGTAGGATATGAAAATATCTGATGTGATGGAAAATAAGAAAATTATTACGTTAAAATAAGGAGATATATCCATGACGAAAGAAGAATTTTTGCAGCGTTTAGAAAGTGATGAAGAGTATTCACCTGGATGGCAAGCTATTGATGATGCATTTGAGTTATTATATCCTGGACAACAACCTAAACACTTTGGAACTCTTTTACACTCCAGAGCAATGTGGGGAGGCGATAATTATTTGGATGGATATTCAATATATGAATCAAAAAAAGATTATAAACATATTGTGACGTATGGTATGACTGTATTATACGGAGATGAAGAAGCGTTTGGTGGCGAGTGGAATGGTTGGGGCTATGAAATGACTATCAAATTAAAGGAAGAAACCGAAGAAGATTGTATGTGGGCAATTGATATGCTTTCAAATTTGGCAAGATATACTTATCAAAGTCAAAATTTTTTTGAACCTAAGCAGTATGTAAAAGGAAACGGGAAGTCCTTACACATAGGTGTTGACTCACTTATTACAGCACTTTTGATAGTGGAAGATACGGAAGTAAAACCTCAAAATTCTGTTTATGGTAAAACGGAGTTCATGCAATTAGTAGGGATTACAGAGTCAGAGTTACAAGCAATTTTAGAAGATAATACTAACATTGATAAATTAATTGAATTGATGAAAGCAGATGGTAATTTGGAATTGGTAACAGATATGAAACGTGCCAAGTCATATTTATAATATCTTGAAAGAAATGAATGAAGGAGAGAGAAATAGGTAAATTTCTTTGATAAATTTTTGGAACAGTAGTACAAGATGAGGTAGAAAATGAAAGATATAGTTAAAAGATATATTGATGGTCTTGAGAAAGCATATTATAGCAATGGTGGTAAAGAAAAGTGGGATGAATTTATTCGTGTGAAAGAGGGTGCATCTAGTGAAAATATTAGAAGAATAAAGGAACTGTTTCCAAAAGTGCCGGAGTCATTGTTAGAACTACTTAGTTATGCGGACGGAACGTATTTTCGAACATATGGAAATACAGAGATTCGTTTATATTTTCTTGGTTCAGATTTAGAAGAGTATCCATACTATCTGTTGTCCTCGAAAGAGATTATAGAAAATCAGACATTAGCACAAAGGTGGTATGCGGATTATATTAATAGAGAATTCGACCCGAATGATATTCCTATCGATGATAGAATTATAGATGATGCAAGCAAAATGAAATGGTTACATTTTTCTGATTGTATGAATAATGGTGGCTCTTCACAATTGTTTGTTGATTTTTCGCCTTCAGATAGTGGTACCATTGGTCAGGTTGTAATGTTCGTACACGATTCGGATAGAATAGAAGTAATTGCAAATAGTTTTGATGAATACTTAGAGAAGATGATTAAGTGGGAATTTAATTTTATAATAGATGCGTTTTTATAAGTCAAGTAAAAAACAAGCCTGTTTTTAGACTATTTAATGCGGGAAATATATTATGCAAACCACTTATCGACAAAATGCCTTCAATGGAATATGAAGGAGAAATTAATAACTTATAAAGTATAGATACGAAAATTTTAATAATGCTGAGAAAAAAATTGAATTTAAGGAGTTATTTATGATAAAAACAAATCGCATTAAAATATACCCTGCAACACGAATGGAAATGGAAATTCAGATTGCTTCTGAAAAGGATGAAGAACTAAAGGCAGCTTATTCGGAGATGTTAGAAGGTTGTATGCTGCACCCTGATGAATGGGAATGGTATGCAATGTGGATTATTGAGTTGTACAATGGAACGCGTATCGGGGATTTGTGTTTCAAGGGACTTGATTCAAGCGGCGTTGTAGAAATCGGATACGGTATTTTAGAAGAATATCAAGGTCAAGGTTATGCAACTGAGGCGGTTAAAGTAGTTACGGCTTGGGCATTTCAGAACTCAAAAGTAGTTGCTATTGAAGCTGAAACAGATGCCAAAAACACAGTCTCGCAAAGAGTCCTTGAAAAATGTGGATTTATTGCAAATGGAAAATGGGGTAACGAGGGACCTCGTTTTGTATTAACTCGCTGACAGTCTGAATTTAACGAAGTGAGGATACAAGACATGGGTGTACCAAATGAATTATTAGACAATTTGTCCACAAAAAAAGCAAAGAAAAGTAATTGTGATTGGATTTGCACCGTTTGTGGTGAAAAATATGATACTATCAAGATATTAAATCAGTTAAACGAGAGTTGAATTTGATGTTGACTCGCTTATAATTGAATTGGAGGTAAATATGCTTACAATTAAACGTGCTCAAATAAATGATGCAGAAGAAATAACGAAGATAAAAACAGCCGCTTTTAATAAGGAAATCAATACATATTTAGGAAGAAACGGTGGTCCTCCAAGATATGACAAAGTGGAATCAGAATTAGATATAATAGATAAGTTCTTGGCATATAAAATATTGCTTGATGATTGTATAGTTGGTGGTTTTTTTCTTTATTTTGAAGGTAATGATATTCTTCATTTTGAAGATTTTGTCATTGAGCCTAAATATCAAGGAAAAGGATATGGATATAAAGTACTTTGCATGGTACAAGAATTGTATCCTGAGGTTAAGGAATGGAAATTATCCACGCCTGTTTTTAGTGTAGGTAATCAACATTTATATGAGAAATTCGGGTATGTCGAAACAGGTCGTGATAGTGATGAAATTTTCTACAGCAAAATGATTTCTCAGTAATACCGAGAGATGGCTGTTGTGATTCCGGAAGGAGTGGTTCATATCGGAGATTATGCATTTTCTAATTGTGAAAAAGTAAAAAGCGTGCAAATTCATGATGGTGTTGTTAGCATAGGCAGGGGGCATTTGATTCGTGTACTTCGCTTAAAAGCATTGTAATTCCGAAGGGTATAACCTCAATTGATAGTTGGACATTTTATAAATGTGAGAAACTTGAAGAGATTGTGATCCCCGAAACCGAAACGGAAATTTCAGACGGAGCATTTGAGAGTTGTAAGAAGCTCAAAGAAATAGATATTCCCGACAGCGTTGCCTGTTTTGGTGAAGGAGTGTTTGAGGAATGCGATAAACTTGAAAAAATCACTTACAGAGGTATAACTTATAATAGTGTTGAGGATTTTGAAAGTTCAAACATATAACGCACCTGTGTATAATAATAATTTATGTTGTGTTAAAGACGGATAGTTTGTCCGTCTTTTTCTATTGACAAGTAAAAGGTAATGTGTTACCTTTTATAAAAGTAATATATTACCTATCGGAGGATGAGATGAATATAAAAGAAGTAATCAATAGTGACAAAGTTGATTTTACAGGAATTGAGTTATCATATTTTTTGCTCGGATTACTGAGTGCGTTTGAAAATAGATTCCAAGCAGTTGCTGATAGTACGATGAAAGAGGTTAGTTGGAAGCAATTCTTTGCTGTTATTTGTGTCAATATGTGTAAAGAGAAGCCAACTGTAAAAGAACTTGCTGAGATAATGGGTAGCTCACATCAGAATGTAAAACAGATTTTATTGAAATTGGAAAAGAAAGGTTTTGTTACTATTGCAGTAGATGAAAATGACAAGCGTAAGCAACGTATTGAACTTACTGACTACTGTAGAGAGTTCTGTGAAAAAAACGATGAAATGACTATGAACATTATGAAGAAAATGTTTACAGGTATCTCAGAGGAACAATTACAGGTAACAATACAGACCATTATACAAATTGAAGAAAATTTAAAGGAGATTCGAGATTATGAGTAGAGGTATTATTCTATATCAATCAAAATATGGAGCAACGAAAAAGTATGCTGATTGGCTAGTGGAAGAGACTGGGTATGACTGTGTTGAGACAAAAAAAGCTAAAGTTGCACATTTGCAGAATTATGATGTAATCATTTTAGGTGGAGGTGTTTATGCTTCCGGTATTGCCGGTTTGCAATTTTTAAAGAAGAATATAGGTCAGTTATCTGATAAGAAGATTGCTGTATTTGCAGTAGGTGCCTCGCCATATGATGAGAAAGCTATCATGCAGATAAGAGATTTACATTTTAAAGATGCCCTTAGTAATATTCCATCATTCTATTGTCGTGGAGCTTGGGATGAAGAAAAAATGAAGTTTGTTGATAGAACACTTTGCAATATGTTGCAAAAAGCAGTTGCGAAACAAAAACCGGATGAATGTGAACCGTGGCAGAAGGCGTTGCTGTGTGCAGTGGGGCAGAAGTGTGATTGGACTGATAAATCATATTTGGAACCATTGATAAAATATATAAGTGAAAGTGTATGAATACAATGAACAAAAAAAGAATTGTTTTCTTAAAATGTATTTTGACCGGTTTGATATATGCTTTTGTTACCTGCATTGTGCAGGTTCCCATTGCTAATGTGTTTTTTTCAATATTGGATATTCAATCGGATGCATCAATACCAGACGGGATGTTACCCATACTATTATTCTCTATTTTTTTAGCGGGAGTAACAATGACGTTATTTTATTACTTGAATGGGCATTTGTTCGCATCTACATCAAAATGGAAACAAGGAATGAAGTTTGCTGCGTTTGTTTATCTATCAAATTATATTCCACAAGTATTTTTTTTGGATGCCAATAAAGGAATAAGTGCACTGATTTCAGGTGGTTTTCCTATAATTCAAGTAGAATTGTTTGATTTGATAATTCTTGCAGTTACAGTATTGTTAATGGTTAGATATATGCCTTGTCGTTATCATAGGGAGAAAAACACCAAAAAAATAATCTGGTGGAAATGTTTAGTGTGTGGTGTAGTATTTGCAATGTGTTTGTTTTTGTTGCAAGAATTTATTTTGCCATTTGTCGGATTTTCGAATATGGCTTCAGGACTTGTGGTTTCAAATGAGAACATCCCCTTTTTTTATAGTGTAATGATAACAGGATTTATTGTTACAGGTTTTCTTGTTTCGTGCTATGTGTATAGGATAAATGATGTGCGAAGAAGGAAAGCAATTTTTGTGGAATATGGTGTTTTGATATGGTGTACGTTTGATTTAACGATGATACCATTAGGTTATGGGATATTAGCAACAATTTTATTCATCATAACAAGTCTAATAGCATTTATTGTGATAAGATATGTATATGGTTTTTTGTATAGATATTAAAAAACTGACTTTATAGCACTCGAAAACTTCAGTTTGTCGGAGTCATAAATTTGGTAGAGATATGCGAATGGTTACGGAAAGTATAAAGAAATACACAGATGCACCTATGTGTAATAATGAGGGCAAGTGGCTTCCTGCTATTGTGGTGGCTACCTGTCCTTTTTATATGCTTCTTTTAGGAATATATTACTTTTGTTTAAACAAATTGACAAAAGATTGTTCATATGTTTAAATAATTACACCATATTAATATATGAACAAATATTCACATAAAGGGGGATATTTATGTTTTATAAAGTAACGGCTATTTTGATTTTAATTACTTTTTATTTTTTCTATTTTTCTAAAATTGTCATTCAGAAGAAACAGTGTATAAAAACAAATCAAATGGGGATTGGCAAGAAACCAAGGAAGGTACTTATCATTGAGCGCATTATGAGTGTAGCAACCGTATCGTCTTTCGTTGTGAGTGTTTGGAGCATTTTCGGCGTGAAGCAATTTCTTACGACAGAGCTTCGAATCGTTGGAATCTTACTCGGCGTTATGGCTGTTATTTTCTTTGCGGCAGCAACTATCACGATGAAAAACAGCTGGAGAGTTGGTATTCCGGAAGAAAAGACAACGCTAATCACAAACGGCATATACCTTTGGAGTCGTAATCCGGCATTCGTTGGTTTCGACCTTCTATATGCATCTATGAGCCTTTTGTTTTTCAATATTCCGCTTGTAATGGTGTCTGCATGGGCTGCCATAATGCTACATTTGCAGATATTACAAGAGGAAGAACATATGCTTAAAATGTTTGGAGCGGAGTATGAAGAATATAGAAGACATACATTTAGATATTTTGGAAGAAGAAAGTAGATGGGAGATATTTCATGAATTCGATGATGTTTTATAAAATAATGGCAAAGTGTTATGATTTATTAGATTTTATATACTTTCGTGATTATCAGCATAGCCCCAGAAAAGCAAGTTTGGAATCTATAAATAGTAAAGATAGAGTTCTCGATATATGTACAGGAACAGCAACAACTGTGATACAGATTGCAAAACAGCACTCAAATACAGAGATAATGGGCATAGATATTTCTGATGCAATGCTAAAGATAGCAGAAAATAAATTATGCAAAGAACATATAAAGAACGTGGAACTTTTTTATATGAATGCAACAGATATGACTTTTGAAAAAGATTGTTTTGACAAGGTTCTAATTTCACTTGTGTTACATGAAATGGATGATATTCTTGCTGAAAAGCTACTGAGCGAAGCTGTCCGTGTATTAAAGAAGGAAGGACGTATCATTGTTACAGAGTGGGAGCCAAGTAAAGTTTTGTGGAGAAAGCTTCTGTTTCTGCCTATACATATACTCGAGCCTAAGACTTATAGAAGTTTTGTGAAAAAGGATTTATATCAATATTTTAGAAGCTTTGATTTTGAAGTGGAAAAGGAGATACATTGTAATTACTCACGAGTACTGATATTAAAGAAGAAGGAAAATGATGGTACAATGGAAAGACTCATGCTATAATTATGTAAACAAAAGAGAGGGTTAGTGAGCGAGTATGATAAAGAAAAAGATAGGTAAATGTTTAAAAATTTCAGGTATTCTATTGCTATTGGTTGTAGTTATCAGTTTGATACGTCCAACATGGACGCCGGAGATTAAAGAAGATAACAGTATTAGTGAATTACGTAAAGTCAATATAGGAGATACCGAGTTGGAAATAATGCTAAGAGGAAATGATAGAGACAATCCGGTTCTTATATTTGTTCACGGTGGACCTTGTTGTTCAGAAATTCCGTATGTAAGAGAGTATCAGGAGAATTTAGAAAAAGATTTTACAGTAGTTCATTACGACCAACGAGGAAGTGGAAAATCCTATGAATTTGGAGAAGATTATTCAACGGTTACTGCAACCACTCATGTGAATGATTTGATTTTATTAACAGAATATGTTGCTGAATATTTAGAAAAGGAGCAGGTGATACTTGTAGGGCATTCCTATGGAACATATATTTCGACAATGGCTGCGGCAGAGAGACCTGATTTATATCAGGCATATATAGGAATTGGGCAGATGTCAAATACTATTGAAAGTGAATTGAGCAGTTTGGAAAAATGTATTGCTGAAGCTGAAAAGGAAGGAAAAAAAGAAGATATCGAATATTTAAAAAGTCTGGAACCATCCATTTCAAAAGGTGAAGCAATCACACCAAGAAATTATGTTCGCAAATATGGTTTTGCAGCAAGAAAAATAGATGATAATGCAGATTATCGGAGAGCATTTTTGT
Source organism: uncultured Roseburia sp. (assembly GCA_964445375.1). Taxonomy (GTDB): domain Bacteria; phylum Bacillota; class Clostridia; order Lachnospirales; family Lachnospiraceae; genus COE1. The sequence continues at coordinate 1,680 of CAYUKO010000023.1, read as the reverse complement.
TCGGTACAGAATATAATTTGTTCGATGCCATTCGGTTCTACACTGCTTCAAGCAAGTATCAGGACGCTTTGATACAGGAAGCTTTGGATAAACCGATTACTGATATCGTTACAGAAATAAATATACCTGTTTATTTTGTAATGGGAAAATACGATGGAATGACATCTCCTGAATCAGCAGAAAGTTATTTATATAGTTTGTCAGGAGATGGAACAAAAGAATTTATATTGTTTGAAGAGTCAGCACATTATCCTCAATTTGAAGAAGAGGAAGCATTTTATCAATGGATGAAAGATGTGTTTTGTCATTAGATGTATATTAAGAAGTTACTGTATGATTAAAGGAATTTTGATAGATAAGGGATTATATGCAGCATGACGAAAAAGTAATGAATATGATGAGGGAATTTTATGGAGGAAATTATGATAACAATAATAGGAGCAATAGCATTTTCAATAGTAATTATACTATCCGTTTTAATAATATGTGGACTGCCACTAGGTGAATTGACAATGGGTGGTCAATATAAAGTCTTTCCTAAAAAATTAAGATGCATTTTAATGGGGCAATTGTTTCTTCAGATATTCTTTGTAATAATTATTTTACAATTGGGTGGATTCGTATCGCTTTGGTTTTCGGCAAAGACAACGCAAATAATAGGTATAGTTATGGCGGTATATCTTTCCATGAATACGGTTATGAATTTCATTTCAAAGAGCAAAAAGGAAAAGTATATTATGACACCGCTCTCATTGGTTGCGGCTGTATGTTTTTGGATAACAGCGTTATAAACGCTGGTCGAAAGTGTGTTGAACTTTCAGTAGTACTGGGAGATGAATTTGTGGAGGAATACAATGATAACATTTCTAATTGAAGCGGTAATACTGTGTATTTTGTTTACAATATTAATTTTATGTTCAATGAGGAAACCACTAGAAACTCAAATCTACAGCTATCCACCCAATATTATTAATAGGGTTGCTGATATGGGACTTATAGAAAAAATGAAAAAACCAAGGTTGGTGGAATCTTTAAAAAGAAAGTGGTCTGCCATTATTGTATTTGGGGTAATAATGGGTTTGTTGGTATATTTTATCAATGATGCGGATAGTTTCACAAAAGCATTTGGAATCAGTTATGGGTTATGGACGGTTGTTGACTGGTATGATGCATTAGTGCTTGACATTGGATGGTTTTGTCATTCAGAAAAGGTGCGGATTCCGGGAACTGAAGATATGGTAAAGGATTATCAGGATTACTGGTTCCATATAAAGGCGTCGTTGGTTGGAATGTTGCTTGGCTTACCAACTTGCCTAATTGCAGGTGCGATTTGTCAGTTGATACCTTAATAAAGAAGATTTGAAGCTTACAGAGAGGTGTACATAATGGATTGTATTTTTTGTCATAAAGAGAAAATAGTAACAGATATTATTTACGAAGATAATTTGGTAATGGCATTTATGGATATGGAACCTATAAATGAAGGGCATATATTACTTGTTCCGAAAGGACATTATTTTGATGTTGACGAAATGCCTGATGAAACGCTTTCACACTTGATAATAATATCAAAGAAAATAGTATCCGCCTTGAAAGAAATATATAAACCTAATGGATATAGTATTATATAATCTCTCGGAATTCTGAGTGATTATTCCCAGCACAGCTAGCAATGAACAT
>CAYUKO010000022.1:0-32450 GCA_964445375.1 uncultured Roseburia sp. | reverse complement strand
TTACTGAGATTGTAGCGCTTTTCTTTTTTACCAACTGTCAAAGATGGGATTTTACTATTTGACAAGAGTTTTTTGTATTTTATATTATATTTTAGAATCTTAAACTTCTAATTCCAACTCAGCAAACGCATCACTTAAAGCATTCTTTAATTCCATGTGTACTTCCAAGGTTTCTACCGTATCTCTTGAAAAGCCATAATTTCCTTCTCTTTCAATTTCTCCACACGCTACAAGTGATATAAAACTTAATACAATAAATAATTTTTTGCTCATCATTCGTACTCCTTCTTCTCCCATGACTCTGACTATAATCAAGTCTGTTTCCCTCATGTAAATAAGAATACTATGATGACTTCTTATAATAAACAGCTACTAATCCGAATTAAACGCCTGTATTTCGCTACAGCTGCGAATTTGCCTCATCCACTGAATTTAATCCTGCTCCGGTTTCACGATATGCACATCCAGTTGCTGGTATGGTATCTCAATACCCTCCGCATCAAAGGTAAGCTTAATGGTTTCCAGCAGTCTCCACTTCACATCCCAGTATTTTGCATTTTCACAGTAGGCGCGAAGTCCAAGCACTACTTCACTGGCTCCTAAGGAATCTACGAACACTTTCTTCGTGTCATCCTGCTTCACATCTACATCCGCATCCAAGATTCTCTGCAGGATATCTTTTGCCTTTTTCATATCGGCAGTATAAGAAATACCAACTGTAATATCCACTCTTCTCAAATGAGCCTCTGAAAAATTCGTGATGGAATTATTGGATAATGTTCCATTTGGGAGAATGACAACCTTGTTATCTCCCGTTTGCAGCTTCGTATAAAAGATTCCAATTTCCTTTACCGTACCTTGATTGCCATTGGAATCTTCTATAATATAATCCCCTACTCGGAATGGTTTCAACAGAAGAATCAATATTCCACCGGCAAGATTACTCAAGCTTCCCTGCAATGCAAGCCCAACTGTAACACCGGCACTTCCCATCAGTGCTACAACACTGGTTGCATCAAAACCAAAATTACTTGCCACAATCAGTACAAGAATAATATTTAGAGCAATTTTCAGCAAACCGTCTAAGAATTGAATAACACCTAGTTCAACGCTTGCTCTTGTTAATGATTTCTTTACGACTTTTCGTATAAACTTTATTAACTTATATCCGATAACAAAAATCAATGCTGCAAAAAGCACTCTTACACCAAGACTTAATGCTTTTTCAGGTAATTCTGAAATAAATTTTTCCAGAGCATTCATACTTTTATTTAAATCCTGTAATTCTTCCTGCGTCATAATCTGCTCCCATTCTATCATGCGTCCCCATTACCTATTCATTATCTGTTTCTATATGCTTATGACCAATTACGATAATGCATGAATAAACAAACCACTTCTAAGCTTTGGCTCAAACCAGGTAGACTTTGGTGGCATCAAACGATTTGCATCTGCCACGCCAAACAATTCATGAATGGATGTCGGATACATGGCAAAAGCAATCTTTGAATCGGTATGTACTCTTCTTTCCAACTCTTCAATACCACGAATACCACCGATAAAGTCGATTCTCTTATCTGTTTTAGGATCTTCAATTCCAAGGATTGGCGAAAGAACATGATTCTGCAAAATAGCAACATCCAATCCATCTACCGGATCATTACTCTGATATTCCTTTTTCACCTCTAACAAATACCAGATATCCTCTAATAACATGGAAATCTGTCCTTTGCTCTCTGGCTTATGACAAGCTGCTCCCTGCTCTACAATCTGAAATACTTCCTGAATCTTCTGTAGAAATTCTTCTTGACTTAATCCATTCAAATCCTTCACAACACGATTATAGTCCATAATCATCAGTTCTTCATCTGCAAAAAGAACAGATAGGAAATAGTTAAACTCTTCCTCGCCTGTATATCCAGGGTTCTCTTCTCTTTTCTTAAGTCCTACCTTTACTGCAGATGCACAACGATGATGTCCATCAGCAATGTAAATTTGATCAATGCCTGCAAAGGTATTCTGAATACTTGCAACATCTTCTGTCTTATCAATGCACCATACGCGATGTGTAATTCCATCCTCAGAAGTAAAATCGTATAATGCATTCTCCTGTTTTGTTCTGGCAAGAATTTCTCTTAACACATCATTTGCCCGATATGCCAAAAAGATTGGACCTGTCTGTGCGTTACAAGTCTCTACGTGGCGGATACGGTCAAGCTCCTTATCTGCACGGGTATTCTCATGCTTCTTGATAACCTGATTCTGATAATCATCAACACTTGCGCAGGCAACAATCCCCGTCTGCACCCTTCCATTCATTGTAAGCTCATAAATATAATAAACCGGCTTATCTTCCTGCACGAACTGTCCTTTTTCAATCATTTCCCACAGCATATCATGTGCTTTCTGATACACTCTATCATCGTAAGTATCCACCGTTGCATCAAACTGTGTTTCTGCCCTGTCGATATTTAAAAAGGAAAAAGGTTTTCCCTGAACCTCTGCTGTTGCTTCTTCTCTATTGTATACATCATAAGGAAGTGCTGCAATCTGCGCTTCTAACCCCTTTGCTGGTCTGTATGCTTTAAACGGTTTTATCACTGCCATTTTTATTACCTCCGTATTCTCTATCATTAGTCATATTTATTGCTGAAACTTTTTTCATTGTATCAAAATACATAACAGAAATAAAGATTTTTCTTCTATTCTATTTATTATTCTTACCATACAAGACCTAATTCATAAATTCTTTATAATCGCTTAATAATTGCTTATTTTGACAAGTATCATGGATAGTGTTAGAATAAGTAGAAATAATTTGAATACCAATCAGAATCAGAAAGGATGACGTTATCATGACACCAGAAGATAGAACCTTTTTAGAGCGTATCAATGCTTATGCAGACAGTGTTCTAGGAGATATTGATCCTCAAAAAACAAAGATTTCAGTTCAGCTTGAAAAGCTTAGACCTGTCATGGAAGAAATTGCAAAAGAAACAAATTCCAACGTGGAAGATATTTTCATCAAATACATGGATCTTGCCAGCGAAGCTGCTGTTGCTACAGAAAGAAAATTTCAAAGCACGGTAGGAAATATGACCAAGTACGGCGATGTACATGATTCTTTTTCTATAAACTAAACATGCAAGCAAAAAGGATGCTCCCCCAAGCATCCTTTTTCTTCCCTTTACACTTTTTCTTGATGAATTCCTTTTTACACATTTTCCTTTTACACGTAATTCCCCTTTTACGTTTCAAAGAATTTCCCTTTAACACAAACTTATTTGAGAGATTGAGAACAACGTTCTTTTGTTTTGTAACTTCGTTCCTTATGAATTGATATTATCACAGAACAGCGTTATCGTCAACCATTACTTGACATTTTTTCGGTATTTCTCCTATTTTTTGAGTATCTTTTATTAGATGTATTGTTGCAATATATACAAAAATATCAGAATCTTTACAGAAAAAGAGGTAGATGAAACACACATCTACCTCTTCATTTGCAATTTTTCCTACAATCAATCAGAACATCGTTCTTTTGACTTGCAGTTATTTTACAACTCTTACACGGAACACACCATCGATGCTCTTTAATTCATTAATGATAGCATCTGTTGCTGATGATTCAATATCCATAAGAGTATATGCATATTCACCTCTAGACTTATTAGTCATATCTGTGATATTAATACCAGCAGCACCAAAAGCTCCAGTGAACTTTGTAATCATATTTGCAGTGTTTTTATGTAATACAGCAACTCTTCCTGCTGTTACACATACGCCCATATCACAATTTGGATAGTTAACACTGTTCTTAATATTACCATTCTCAAGGTAATTCTTTAACTCATCTACTGCCATCATTGCACAGTTGTCTTCGGACTCTTCTGTAGAAGCTCCAAGATGAGGCATTACGATGCATCCCGGATGACCTGCTGTTGTAGTATTCGCAAAGTCAGATACATACTTTCTAATCTTACCTGATTCAAGACCAGCAATTACATCTTTCTCATTTGCAAGAAGATCTCTTGCGAAGTTAAGAAGAATCACACCTGGCTTCATCTTATCAATCGCATCTGCATTAATCATACCCTTAGTAGAATCCAAAAGAGGAACATGCACTGTAATATAATCACACTGTGTATAGATGTCATCAACATTAATTACATGCTTAACATCACGGCTTAAGCTCCATGCTGCATCAACAGAAAGATATGGATCATAACCATATACTTCCATTCCAAGATGAACTGCTGCATTAGCAACCTTAACACCGATAGCACCAAGTCCAATGATACCTAACTTCTTTCCAGCAATTTCAGTACCTGCAAACTTGCTCTTAGCCTTTTCAGCATCCTTACCTACTGTCTCAACATCCTTATTCTCTTCAACCCACTTAATGCCACCAACAACATCACGTGCTGCAAGTAACATACCAGCGATAACAAGCTCCTTTACACCATTTGCATTTGCACCTGGTGTGTTGAATACAACGATACCATCTTCTGCACACTTATCCAAAGGAATGTTATTAACACCTGCACCAGCTCTCGCTACAGCAAGAAGGCTTTCAGGCATCTCCATTTCATGCATAGATGCACTTCTAACAAGTACACCCTGTGCCTGTGCAATATCATCTGTCTTCTGATAATTATCTGTAAATCTATTTAATCCGATACTTGAAATTGGATTAAGGCAATGATATTTGTACATTATAAATTCTCCTTCTCAAACTTCTTCATAAACTCAACAAGCTTTTCAACACCTTCGATTGGCATTGCATTGTAGATACTTGCACGCATACCACCAACAGATCTGTGACCCTTTAAATTCTCGAATCCAGCTTCCTTAGCTTCCTTAACGAACTTAGCATCTAATTCCTCATTTCCTGTTACAAAAGGAACATTCATAAGAGAACGGTCTTCTTTTCTAACAGTTCCCTTGAAGAGCTTGCTCTCGTCAAGATAATCATAAAGAACCTTTGCCTTCTTCTCATTGTATTCCTTCATTGCAGCAAGACCACCCTGCTTCTTAATCCACTTGAATACCTTACCACAGATATAGATACCATATGCTGGTGGTGTATTATATAATGACTCATTATCAGCATGGATCTTATACTTTAACATAGTTGGTGTTCCTGGTAATGTATCTTCTGTAATTAAATCTTCTCTGATGATAACAATAACAACACCAGCTGGTCCGATGTTCTTCTGAACGCCACCATAGATAACACCGTACTTAGTTACATCTACAGGCTCTGATAAGAAACATGAAGATACGTCAGATACTAAAGTCTTACCCTTTGTGTTAGGTAATGTTTTAAACTTTGTACCATAAATAGTATTGTTTTCACAGATATAAACATAATCTGCATCTTCAGAAATAGGTAAATCTGAACAGTCAGGAATATAAGAAAATGTCTCATCCTCACTTGATGCAATCTTATTTGCCTTACCATACATACATGCTTCCTGGTATGCCTTCTTTGCCCACTGACCTGTTACAATATAGTCAGCTACACCATTCTTCATAAGATTCATAGGAATCATAGCGAACTGCTGGCTTGCGCCACCCTGTAAGAACAGAACTTTGTAATTGTCAGGAATATTCATAAGGTCTCTTAAATCTGCTTCAGCTTCTTTAATAATGGTATCATAAGCCTTCGAACGATGACTCATTTCCATTACCGACATTCCGGTTCCTTTATAGTCTAACATTTCATCTGCAGCTTCTTTAAGGACTTCTTCAGGTAAAACTGCGGGACCTGCTGAAAAGTTGTACACTCTGGACACTTTCTTACTCCTCCTGGTTTTTCTTAAAATTAATTAAAGGGTTTTCCCTTTTGTAAATTTATATACAACATAGAATGTTGGATATTCCAATTAATAAAACATAATGACGGGGGTTCCTACTTCTACCATATCATAAAGCTCCTGCACTTTCTCAAGCGGGGTATTGATACAGCCATGTGAACCATCGGTAAGATAAATCTCTCCGCCAAATTCTTTACGCCAAGACGCATCATGAATTCCTATATGCCCATCTACTGCCATCCAGTACTTTACAGGCGTTGCATAATTTGCGCCACGTAACACTCGATTCTTCTGTTTAAAATATACATAGCATACTTTAGATGGTGTATCCCAATTGCGAGCCATATTTCCAGTCACAATCGGTGTTTCAAGTGTAAGCATACCATCTTTATAATAGTACATCATCTGATTGCCCATATCAACCTCAATATAGGTATTTCCAATGTCATCTGTACCTTTTACAAAAGCCTCTGATACGTACTCTGGAATTCTGACACCACTTTCCTTATTTAGAAAAGCATTTTCCAAATACTTTAACTCTGCTTTCGCATCAAGCTCATTTCCATACGCTCCTCCGGCAACCTTTACAACATCACCGCGGGTAGTCTGAAAACTTCTTTCTATTCCTACTGTATTATAAACCGAGCCAAGATATGCCACATATTCTTCTATCATCGTTTCATCCAGAATCGGAAGATTATTTTCATCATAAACGATATAACCTTTCTCATCCAGTAAAATCCAATCACTAACTACACTTCTGTCAATAATCTCTTGACAGTCTCCAAAATCATATATTAAGGAAAAATTCTGGAAGTCTTCAATTCCCTTCCATTTTTCTATCGTCGCAAGCATACTCTCACTATATGGAATATCCACATAGCAATCCTTGCACAAATCAATATCTGTTAATTCATTCACGATGGAATCTATAATTGTCTCAATTGCTTTTTTCTGATCAAGAAGATTCTTCGTCTCATCAACGAGAATATAGCCATCTTCTAATGTCTTTACAATTGATACGGTATTCGATTCATTATATAGATTTGTATTCAACCACTCCTTTGATAAAAGCATTTGTTTCATGCTATCTAAATCATAGTTATAATCCGGAGTGATTTCATAACTTTTGAAAATGCCACCTCTGCAAATCCATGCCCAACCGGAATTTTGTTCAAGAAGTTCCTCCACTTCTATCGAATAATCTGCCTGTACACCATAATCCTGCAATGCAAGCTCATATTCCTCTCCATTAAGCAAATGAACCTGTACATATGAATATGCATACTGCTCTAACAGCATATTACTAACCTGTTCAGCAGTCATACCAGTACAATAATTCCCATTAACCCATGTTCCAAAGGTAAATACATTCTTGTAATAATATGTACTTAATACAGCAACAGCAAGCAAAATACTTGCTGCTACTGCAAGAATACTGCAAAGAAAAACAATAATTCTTCTTTTCATCGGTATTATTTCTTTTCTTTTAAATCATCTGCATCAAAAGCATCACTGATAGGCGCTCCAGCTGGAACCATAGGGAATACCTTATCATCTTCTTCAATGATACATTCAATAACGACTGGTTTCTTCAAAGCAATTGCCTTTTCAAAAGCAGGTGCAACTTCTTCTTTCTTCGTTACACGAATCGCTTCACAACCTAAGCCTTCTGAAACCTTGCAGAAATTAACCTTATCTGAAAGAACTGTCTGTGAATAACGCTTATCATAGAACAAAGTCTGCCACTGTCTAACCATTCCCAAAACATGATTATTGATTACAACCTGAATAACCGGAATATTATATCTACTTGCTGTTGCAAGTTCATTCATATTCATTCTAAAGCATCCATCACCTGCAATATTTACACAAATCTTATCTGACATACCAACCTTAGCACCGATACATGCACCAAGACCATATCCCATAGTTCCAAGACCGCCTGATGAAAGGAAGGTTCTAGGTTCCGTATACTGATAGAACTGGGCAGCCCACATCTGATGCTGTCCTACATCCGTTGTGATAATTGCCTTTCCACCTGTCACACGATCTAATTCCTGAATAACATATGGACAAGTCAATTTATCCGTATCATACTTTAATGGATATTTTTCCTTTAATTCCTTAACTGTTGCAAGCCATTCTGTATGATTCTGTGGCTTTAATTTACTATTAAGTTCTTTTAATACCGTCTTCAAATCGCCTACGATAGAAGCATTTGTCTTAATATTCTTATCAATTTCTGCCGCATCAATATCAATATGTAAAATCTTTGCATTGCTTGCAAACTTACTTGCATTTCCCACTACTCGGTCAGAGAATCTTGCACCAAGCGCAATCAATAAATCACACTGACTCACACCGTAATTTGATGCCTTTGTACCATGCATACCTATCATGCCGGTATAGCGGTCACTCTTCCCGTCAAATGCGCCCTTTGCCATCAATGTATCACATACAGGAGCATCGATTTTCTCAGCAAACTCCTTTACTTCTCTAGCTGCGCCAGAAGCAATCGCACCACCACCAAGATAGATAAATGGCTTCTTTGCATTCTGAATTAACTCTAATGCAACATCAATATCCGCTTCTGTATACTTATTTTCTACAACAGGCGGTTCTGGCTTTACTGGAACAAATTCGCACTTGTTCGCGGTAACATCCTTAGTAATATCAACCAATACAGGACCTGGTCTTCCAGACTTTGCAATGCGGAAAGCCTTTCTTAAAGTATCTGCTAATACATTAACATCCTTTACAATATAACCATGCTTTGTAATCGGCATCGTAACACCTGCAATATCGATTTCCTGAAAAGAATCCTTACCAAGTGCAGGAAGATTAACGTTCGCTGTAATAGCAACCATCGGAACAGAATCCATATATGCAGTAGCAATACCTGTAACAAGATTTGTGGCACCTGGTCCACTTGTTGCCAGACATACACCAACTTTACCAGTTGCTCTTGCATATCCATCCGCCGCATGAGCAGCTCCTTGCTCATGTGAAGTTAAAATATGTGTTATTTCATCACTGTGCTTATATAATTCATCATAAACATTTAATATCGTTCCACCAGGATAACCGAAAACGGTATCAACTCCCTGTTCTTTTAAACATTCAATTACGATCTGTGAACCTGTAAGCTGCATGTTCATTCTCCTTTAATTCGCAATACTATTATTTATAATTACTGCTTATTATTTATTATTTTTAGGTACTTCAAGAATTGCACCTCTGTTACCACTTGTAACCATCTCTCTATATCTTGCAAGATAACCTGTTGTAATTGCTGGCTCCTTAGGCTGCCATTTTGCCTTTCTTGCTGCCATTTCTTCATCAGATACCTTAACATTCAGAGTCATTTCCGGAATGTTAATAGAGATGATATCTCCTTCCTCTACGAGGGCGATTGGTCCACCAACAGCTGCTTCTGGTGATACATGACCAATAGAAGCACCTCTGGAAGCTCCTGAGAAACGTCCATCTGTAATCAAAGCTACACTGGAACCAAGTCCCATACCTGCAATTGCAGAAGTAGGATTCAGCATTTCTCTCATACCAGGACCACCCTTTGGACCTTCATAACGAATAACTACAACATCGCCTGCAACAATCTTTCCACCCTTGATTGCTGCAATCGCATCTTCTTCACACTCAAATACTCTTGCAGGACCTTCGTGTACCATCATTTCCTCTACTACTGCAGAGCGCTTAACAACACTTCCATCAGGAGCAAGGTTACCCTTTAACACAGCAAGTCCGCCAGTTGCACTGTATGGATTATCCATTGGTCTGATAACCTCAGGATTCAAGTTCTTACATCCCTTAATATTCTCACCAAGTGTCTTGCCAGTTACTGTCATACAATCTGTATTCAACAGACCAGCCTCTGCAAGCTGATTCATAACTGCATGAACACCGCCGGCTTCATTCAAATCTTCCATGTAAGTAGGACCAGCTGGTGCTAAATGGCAAAGGTTTGGAGTCTTTGCATTAATCTCGTTTGCAAATGCAATATCAAAATCAAATCCAATTTCGTGTGCAATCGCAGGAATATGTAACATACTGTTTGTAGAGCAGCCAAGTGCCATATCAACAGTTAAAGCATTGATAATAGCTTCCTTTGTCATAATGTCTCTTGGACGAATATCCTGACGAAGAAGTTCCATAACTGCCATACCTGCATGCTTTGCAAGTTTGATTCTCTCTGAATATACAGCAGGAATGGTACCATTTCCCTTTAAGCCCATACCAAGTGCTTCTGTTAAACAGTTCATAGAGTTTGCTGTATACATACCTGAGCACGAACCGCATGTAGGACATGCCTTATTCTCAAATTCACATACATCTTCTTCTGTCATAGTTCCTGCAGCATAAGCACCTACTGCCTCAAACATAGAAGAAAGACTTGTCTTCTTACCCTTAACACGGCCTGCAAGCATAGGTCCACCAGAAACAAATACAGTAGGAACATTAATTCTTGCCGCAGCCATTAATAAACCTGGTACATTCTTGTCACAGTTTGGAACCATAACCAATGCATCAAACTGGTGAGCCATTGCCATAGCCTCTGTAGAATCTGCAATCAAATCTCTTGTTACAAGAGAATACTTCATTCCTGTGTGTCCCATTGCAATACCATCACATACTGCAATTGCAGGGAATACTACCGGAACACCACCCGCCTCAGCAACACCAAGCTTAACAGCATTAACAATCTTATCCAGATTCATATGTCCTGGTACGATTTCGTTATAAGAACTAACGATACCTACCATAGGTTTCTTCATTTCTTCTTCTGTAAATCCTAAAGCATTAAACAAACTTCTATGTGGTGCCTGCTGCATTCCACTTTTAACATTATCACTTCTCATTACACACAACCTCCAAATATCGCACTTACTTATTACGATTCTTATTCATTAATACAACTGACACAGCAATAAGCAATACCGCTACAATACCAGCAATTTTAATCGAACCAGTCACCATATCTATATTCTCTCAGCAATCAAATCGCCCATCTTAGCAGTACCAATCTGTTCCACATTTGCTCTCTTGCTTTCTTCCTGAGGCATAATGTCGATAGTACGATAACCTTCCTCAAGAACCTTCTTTACTGCCTTTTCAATTGCATCTGCTTCTTCATCTAAATCAAAAGAATAACGAAGCATCATAGCCGCACTTAAAATGGTTGCAATTGGATTTGCAATGCCTTTTCCGGCAATATCTGGAGCAGAACCGCCACTTGGCTCATATAAACCAAACTTTGTATCATTTAAGCTTGCTGAAGAAAGCATACCAATAGAACCGGTTACCATACTTGCTTCATCAGATAAAATATCACCAAACATATTCTCTGTAAGAATAACGTCAAACTGCTTAGGATCTTTTACAAGCTGCATTGCGCAATTATCAACTAACATATGTTCAAGAGTTACCTCTGGATAATCCTTAGCAACCTCTTCTACAACTTTTCTCCAAAGCCTGGATGAATCTAATACATTTGCCTTATCAACGCTTGTTACCTTCTTACGTCTCTTCATGGCAATATCAAAGCCTTTAATAGCAATACGACGAATTTCGTCCTCATTATATGTAAGCGTATCAACTGCAGTCATAACACCATCTACTTCTTTGGTACTTCTCTCACCAAAGTAAAGACCACCAGTAAGTTCACGCATAATCATCATATCGAAGCCATTTCCGATAATATCATCTCTAAGAGGGCAAGCTTCCTTTAATTCCTCATATAAATAGGCAGGTCTTAAGTTTGCAAATAAATTCAAAGCTTTACGAAGCTTCAATAAACCTGCTTCCGGTCTTAAATGAGGAGGCAGCTTATACCATGGAGAAGTTGAAGTATTTCCACCAATAGAGCCCATCAATACGGCATCTGCAGACTTTGCTGTTGCAATAGCTTCATCGGTAAGAGGTTCTCCACATGCATCAATGGATGCACCACCCATTAAAATATCTGTATAAGAAATATTATGATTATATTTTGAAGCAACCTGATTTAATACTTTCTTCGCCTCTGCGACAATTTCAGGTCCTATTCCATCACCAGGAATACAAACGATGTTAAGATTCATAGTTTTCTCCTTTATTTTTTGAAATAATGTTCGAAACAAGCTCAAAAATCCAGCGAATTTCCTCACTATGGACATTTTCCAATAGAAATATTATAAAATAGTTCTTACCAAGCAAGCTTGCACGAACTATTTTATAACATTTCTTTTGTCCCGAATATTTACATAATAGTACATCCTTGGCAAAATTTCAACCATATCAATGAAAAAGTAGCCATAAATCACGGTAAAAAAAGTCATATCATTAATAACCCAAGGTTATATATAGTCAAAAAAAGAACTGACACGAAATCAGTTCTCTTCATATCCATAACCCTTATTCAGCGTCTGGCTTTTCCACCTGTTCAATAGCAGATTTCTTCATCGGAATTCTGCAATTCTTGTTATTACCAAATTCTACAATTACATCTTCATCGGTAATATCAATAACAATACCATAAAATCCGCTTGTTGTAAGAATACTGTCGCCTACTTCAACAGAGTTAATCAATGCAGATCTCTTCTTCTGCTCCTTCTTCTGTGGACGATAGAAAAGAAAATAGAAAATACCAATCAAAACTGCAAAGTAAAGAACCCATACAATAGGACTTACTACTGCCTCTGCTGCAGCTGTTGCTTCCGCTTCTGTTAACAATAAATTCATAGCCGTTCCTCCTAGCACATCATTCGCATCCATCTTTTGTGGATACCACGCCTTAAGCGTACATATAACATCTTACACAATTAACTTTAATACATCAAGTTAAAATTTGATAAAATTACACATTATGTGAATCACTTCGTTTCACCAGCTGCCATACCATCAAGTTTTCTCTTCTTATAGGCTGCAAATTCGCCTGCATCCAACGCATCTCTAATCTCTGTCATCATCGTGTTATAGAAGTACAGATTATGAAGAACGCACAATCTCATACCAAGCATTTCCTTTGCCTTTAACAGATGGCGAATGTATGCTCTGGAATATCTCCTGCACGCCGGACAGCCACATCCTTCTTCAATAGGACGTGTATCCAATTCATATTTTGCATTAAAAAGATTAATTTTGCCATGATTCGTATACAAATGACCATGTCTTCCATTTCTAGTCGGATATACACAATCAAAGAAATCAACGCCTCTATCGACCGCTTCCAGAATATTAGCAGGTGTTCCAACTCCCATTAAATAAGTAGGTTTATCCTTTGGCAGATATGGAACGGTTTCCTCCAGAACATAATACATTTCTTCATGTGACTCGCCAACCGCAAGTCCGCCTACTGCATAACCATCCAAATCCATTTCTGCGATTCTTTTCGCATGTTCAATACGAATATCCGGGAAAATAGCACCCTGATTAATACCAAACAGCATCTGATTCTTATTAATGGTATCTTCTAATGAATTCAAACGACTCATTTCTATCTTACAGCGTTCCAACCATCTGGTTGTTCTTTCTACCGAATTCACAACATATGCACGTTCTGCCTTACTTGGCGGACACTCATCGAAAGCCATAGCTATCGTAGATGCAAGATTCGATTGGATCTGCATACTTTCTTCCGGTCCCATAAAAATCTTCCGTCCATCAATATGGGAATTAAAATAAACGCCTTCTTCCTTTATCTTTCGTAATCCCGCAAGGGAAAATACCTGAAATCCGCCCGAATCGGTAAGAATCGGTTTATTCCATGACATGAATTTATGAAGACCACCAAGCTGTTTGATCACCTTGTCACCTGTTCTGACATGCAAATGATACGTATTTGACAACTCAACCTGTGTTCCGATTTCTTCTAAGTCTGCTGTTGAAACAGCTCCCTTAATGGCAGCAACTGTGCCTACATTCATAAAGACCGGTGTCTGAATCGTTCCATGAACAGTTGTCACCTCTGCACGTTTTGCTCTGCCTTCCTGCTTCAATATTTTATACATATTTATTCCAAATCCTCCAAAAACTCTTCAAGAGTTATTCCCTGCTTCATAATCGCTGTTGCAGCTTCCTTTCCTACATAGCGATAATGCCATGGTTCATACTGGATACCTGTAATATACTCTTTACCAAGTGGATATCTTAAGATAAATCCATATTCATAACCATGCTCTTTCAACCAGATTCCTGCATCCGTTTCGCCAAAACCGGTATCAAGAGATGTATAGGTATTGCTTACGATATCAAGAGCAAGACCTATCTGATGTTCACTCGCACCAGGAACCGTAACAGTAATAGAAGCAATTCTATATGCTTCCATATAAGAATAACCTTTATTCATATAATAGTCAATTTTACGATTAAATAATACAGTCTGTCTGTTGTAATCTCTATAAGGAGAACAGATCATTAGATCAATGCCATCCTTTTTGGCTGCTTCCAGCATCGCCATAAGCTCATCAATAATTCGCACATCACACTGCATAGAACCAGTAATGGTCCCCAACGTAAAGGCATAATCTTCCGGAACCGGATGCTGCTTATTTACAAGTACAAGCTGCCAGTCATCTGTAGAAAGTTCAGAATCGCTATCCTCCTGTGATGCCATACCTTCACTCAATTCATTCGCCTCTAAGATATCATCCAAAGAGAACTGATCTATCTCGTCCTGTACATCCAGTTCTTCATTATCATATCCAACAATAACATCTTCATCGTCAAGAACGTCATCCTGAGAAATCCCCAATTCAACAGGTACGTAATCATAATTTTCCTGTATTTCTGCCCATTCTGACTCAGCCTCAGCTACCAACGTTTCTTCTTCCTGCATTCCCGGAAAAGCAAAACTGCTACTTATGATTGCAAACAACAAAACAGCGCCCATACTGGAAAGACGCTTTTTATTATATACGAAAAATGCACCAATATCATAAAAAAAGACAACGACGAACAAAGCCACGCTTAAGGGTAACTTTAAATAAGGCTTCTTCCCTATCACCTGACGATACTTATATATTATATTGTCTCTCCATGTTCTTTTCATACTCTCTCGTCCCCGTTATTAATAATACAAGAATGTAACTCCCCTACAAGTCCCTCACTCTAGTAACTCCTCCATGCTCATATATTAACATAATAATTGACGGATTGCATTATAATTTATCAAAAAAATCAAAATTTTGTAGAATTACGTAAATATATAATATATATTGTATACGCCTATTTCAATTAGTAGTCAATTCTTATTCGAAAAAAATTTAATTTTCTTGATTTTATATACCATTATGAGTATGATAAAAGGTAACTGTTTACCATAAAAATAATTATACATAGAAGAAAGGAATCACATTATGTCTGGTTCAACCTACGGAAATATATTTAAAATCACTACCTGGGGCGAGTCTCATGGCTCTGCTATTGGTGTTGTTGTTGATGGATGTCCTGCTGGCTTATCTTTATGCGAAGAAGATATTCAGAAATTCTTAGACAGAAGAAAACCTGGCAGTTCTCAATTCACAACACAGAGAAAGGAATCCGATTCCGTTGAAATCTTATCTGGTATTTTTGAAGGAAAAACAACAGGTACTCCTATCTCACTTCTTGTCAGAAATACTTCACAACGTTCTTCTGATTATAGTGAAATTGCTTCCTATTACAGACCAGGACATGCCGACTATACATTTGATATGAAGTATGGTTTCCGTGACTATCGCGGCGGCGGACGTTCATCCGGCAGAGAAACCATCGGGCGCGTTGCTGCAGGCGCTATCGCTTCTAAAATATTAAAAGAACTCGGAATCACCGTTACTGCTTATACAGAAGCAATCGGCCCGATATCCGTTAATCCTGAACGCTTTGACATAAACGAAGCAAGAAGCAATCAGACCGGAATGCCTGACGCAGAAGCCTCTGCAAAAGCGGAAGCCTATTTAAAGGAATGTATAGAGAAGCTTGATTCGGCAGGCGGCATCGTGTCATGCATCGTTAAAAATCTTCCTGCCGGAATTGGAGAACCTGTTTTTGATAAATTAGATGCAAACCTCGGAAAAGCCATTATGTCTATCGGTGCTGTAAAAGCATTTGAAATCGGAGACGGTATCAAAGTTTCCTCTGCAAATGGTTCCTCCAACAATGATTCCTTCTGCATGATTGATGGAACTGTTTCCAAAAAAACAAATCATGCCGGCGGTATTCTTGGTGGAATCAGCGATGGCTCAGATATTATATTAAAAGCGCATTTTAAACCAACTCCTTCTATTTTCCAGGAGCAGGAAACCGTAAATCGAAATGGGGAGGACATTAAGATCAACATCAAAGGACGCCATGATCCAATTGTTGTTACCAGAGCTGTTGTTGTTGTTGAAGCAATGACCGCTATTACCGTTCTTGATTCTTTATTACAGAATATGACTTCCCGCATGGACAGAATTAAAACTTTCTATAACAAATAAAAGCATAAAATAACAAAAACCACCTTTCGGTGGTTTTTGTTATTTTAACAATCTCTTTAGGCTTCTACTTCATGGAAGATAATGCAGTTAGGCTGCTTTACTTTCATTTCCTTACCATTCATAACAATAACATTCTTCTTTAAATCAACCGTAAAGAAAGTCATTGTATTTGTTTCATGATTTAAGCAAACTATATGCTTATTATCCGGGAACAGGCAGGCATCCTTTGGATACTCTCCACTAATCGGCAGACAGAATCTTCTTGTCAATTCACCACATTCCGGATTAATTTCAAATAATGAAACGCTATTCTCTCCTGCATTGGATGCCACAATAAATCTTCCATCCTCAGAAATGGTCAACGCACTTGCAGCAACGCCCTGTGCTTCGAATTTATCGGTTGTAGGAATTGACTGAATCTGTTCAAAATATGGAAGATTATTTTCTTCTGTATATGCATACACATCGATGCAATTCTTTAATTCGCCAATAACGTACATGTATTTTCCATCGGCCGAAAACTTCAAATGCCTTGGTGCTGATTCCTGCTCACAACGAATGATATCAACAGACTTTAAAGTTCCTCTTTCATGGTCAAGTCTATATACATTTACATAGTCAATTCCAAGATCTGCTGCGCACAGATACTTATTATCTCTTGTCATTTTCACACAACTGATATGCGGACGGAAGCTTCTCTCTGCAACACTTCCAAGTCCCTTGTGGAAAATCTCATCCGTAATACTGCCAACAGCACCTGTTTCCTGATCAAGTTTTAATACTGTAATCTTTCCATCATGATAACCTGCACAGAATAGGAACTTATCATCATAATCTGTAGAAAGATAGCATCCTCTCATACCATTGATAGATGCCTTGTTAATCAATTCAAGATTTCCATCCTTTAAAATATTAAACGCTTCTACACCAAAGTCAGTAATAGAATACAAATATTTTCCATTATGTGAAATCGTAACATAAGAAGAGTTGGTAATCACAACTTCTCCTTTTTCCGACATACGTCCTTTTTCCATATCAACATCATATATTTTAATACCATGATCATCTCCCATAGTATAGGTAGATACATATGCGACATACTTTGTTTTTCCCATAATTCTGCTGCCTCCAATCTGCAAATCTATATCTATGGTCATTCTATCACAATGCATGATATTTGTTAAATGTTTTTTCAAAAAATGACATTGACTTTATATAATTTACATGTATAATATTCCTTGGATTTGTTTAGAATTATTAAACTTTGAGTTTATTATATCTTCTATAATTGAATGAAAATTTGCATTTAACAAGAAGACATAATTCAAAATTAAGAGGCGGATTATGGAAATAGGTAATAAAATTAAGGATTTGCGTGTACAAAAAGGATTAACACAGGAAGAATTAGCAGATCGTGCCGAGCTTTCAAAAGGATTTATATCCCAGCTTGAGCGAGACCTTACCTCCCCTTCTATTGCAACGTTAATCGATTTGTTACAAGTATTAGGTACCACCCCAAAAGAATTCTTCGACGATGCTGTTGAAAATCAGATTGTCTTTCATAAACAGGATTATTTTGAAAAAATAGACAGCACACTCGGTAATACAATTGAGTGGATTATCCCTAATGCACAGAAAAATATGATGGAGCCTATCCGTGTAACATTGGAACAAGGAGGGTCTACCTATCCCGATGTTGCTCATGAAGGAGAAGAATTCGGATATGTTCTGAATGGAGCAATACGCATACATATAGGAAACAAAAGCTATACCGCAAAGCAGGGAGAATCTTTTTATTTTACACCAAATTCCAGCCATTATATCGAATGTGCCGGAAAGAACAAGGCTGTTTTTCTATGGGTATCAACCCCACCAAGCTTTTAATTAGCTTTTTACATTTGGAGGATAAATAATAATGAATAACAAGCTGATTGATTTACAACACATTTCAAAATCTTATGACAATAATATCATTCTCGATGACTTAAGCCTTTATATCCGCGAGAATGAATTCTTAACCCTTTTAGGTCCCAGTGGTTGTGGAAAAACTACTACTCTTCGTATTATAGGCGGCTTTGAGACGACTGATCAGGGACGTGTTATCTTTGGTGGTGAGGATATCACAAAACTTCCTCCTAACAAGCGTCAATTGAATACTGTTTTCCAGAAATATGCATTGTTTACACATATGACAATTGCAGAAAACATTGCATTTGGTCTGAAAATTAAAAATAAATCAAAATCCTATATTGATGACAAAATTAAATATGCTTTAAAACTGGTAAATCTGGATGGTTATGGTAATCGTATGCCAGATTCGTTAAGTGGCGGTCAGCAGCAACGTATCGCAATTGCCCGCATATGACAATTGCAGAAAACATTGCATTTGGTCTGAAAATTAAAAATAAATCAAAATCCTATATTGATGACAAAATTAAATATGCTTTAAAACTGGTAAATCTGGATGGTTATGGTAATCGTATGCCAGATTCGTTAAGTGGCGGTCAGCAGCAACGTATCGCAATTGCCCGTGCTATCGTAAACGAACCTAAGGTACTCCTTTTGGATGAACCACTGGGTGCCCTTGACTTAAAACTTCGTCAGGATATGCAGTACGAACTGATTCGACTGAAAAACGAACTTGGTATTACCTTTATCTATGTAACACATGATCAGGAAGAGGCTCTTACCATGTCTGACACGATTGTCGTTATGAATCAGGGATACATTCAGCAGATTGGTTCCCCGGAGCGTATCTACAACGAACCGGAAAATGCCTTTGTTGCTGACTTTATTGGCGACAGCAATATTATCGACTCCATTATGGTGCACGATGAATTAGTTGAAATTCTTGGCGCAAAGTTTGCCTGCGTTGATAAAGGCTTTGGTAACAACAAGCCCGTTGACGTTGTCATCCGTCCGGAAGATGTAGAACTTCGCGAGCCAGGAAACGGAACTATCGAAGGTGTCGTTACTCACTTGATTTTCAAGGGTGTTCATTACGAAATGGAAGTTATGGCAAATGGTTTCGAGTGGCTGGTACACTCTACTTCCATGTTCCCTGTTGGAACAAAAGTCAGCATTCACGTTGACCCGTTCAATATCCAGATTATGAACAAGCCTGTTTCAGAAGACGAGGAGGCTGTGGCTATCGATGAATAAGAAATGGTTAGCTACGCCCTATCTGTTTTGGGCGGTTGCGTTTATAATAATTCCTCTGTTAATGGTTGTATATTACGGTCTTACCGATAAAACAGGTGCATTTACTCTGGAAAATGTAATTGCCATCACAACCCAAGAACATATGAAAGCCTTGTTGTATGCGTTGCTTCTTGCTGCTATCAGCACTGTCATCTGCCTTTTACTGGCATATCCTCTTGCGATGATTCTTGTAGCGAAGCACACAAGCAAAAGCAGTTTTATTGTGTTATTATTCATTCTTCCTATGTGGATGAACTTTTTGTTAAGAACGCTTGCATGGCAGACATTACTTGAAAAAAGTGGTGTCATTAACGGTATTCTTACCTTTTTACATTTACCAACACAGAATCTGATCAATACACCGGGCGCTATTATATTAGGTATGGTATACAACTTCCTTCCATTTATGGTGCTGCCTATTTATAATGTACTTGCTAAAATTGACGTTAATGTCATAAATGCTGCAAGAGATTTAGGTGCCAACAGCGTACAGACTTTTCTAAAAATTACATTACCTTTAAGTTTTCCAGGCATTGCCAGCGGTCTTACCATGGTATTCGTTCCTGCACTTACCACTTTCGTTATTTCAACTCTTTTAGGTGGTAGCAAAATTTTATTAATCGGTAATGTAATTGAACAGGAATTCACGACTGCTTCCAACTGGCATCTTGGCAGTGGACTTTCACTTGTACTTATGCTGTTTATTTTACTTAGCATGTTTATCAGTACTTTATTCGATAAAGACGGGGAGGGAGCTGCATTATGACAAAAGGGAAACAGACTTCCGTACACTTTACTGATATTTTAAAAAAGATTTACGTTTTTTTGATTTTTGTATTTTTATATGCCCCTATTGTCACCTTAATGGTATTATCCTTTAATGCCAGCAAGACTCGTTCCAAGTGGGGCGGATTTACCTTAAAATGGTATTTCGAATTATTTGAAAACGAAGCTATTTTAAAAGCTTTCAGCAATACCATGATTATTGCTTTTCTGTCAGCTTTATTTGCTACCATTCTTGGTACTGCCGCATGCATCGGCATTCGCAATATGAAGAGAAAGCATCAAAACCTTATCATGGCAGTTACCAATATTCCAATGTTAAATGCGGAAATCGTAACAGGTATTTCACTGATGTTGCTGTTTATTTCCCTTGGCATTAAAACAGGCTTTGCTACCGTTCTTCTATCTCACATAACCTTTAATATTCCTTATGTGATTCTGAACGTTATGCCAAAGCTAAAGCAGGTAAATAACAGCACTTATGAAGCAGCTCTTGACTTAGGTGCTTCACCTGTATACGCCTTTTTCAAGGTAGTATTTCCAGACATCCTTCCGGGTGTATTCTCAGGATTTTTAATGGCATTTACAATGTCCCTGGATGATTTTATTATCACTCATTTTACAAAGGGTGCTGGTCTGGATACTCTTTCGACCAAAATATATACAGAGGTTAAGAAAGGCATTAAACCTGAAATGTATGCTCTTTCTACTTTAATCTTCATCACGGTACTGATTTTACTACTTTTCATTAATAAAATGCCTGATTCAAAGGCAAAAGACAAAGCGCAAAAATAGGAGGATATTATGAAAAAAACTATTGCACTTGCATGCGTTGCCGTAGCTGGAGCTGCTGCACTTAGCGGATGTGGTTCTTCTAAGAACACAAATGGAGAAGTTATCGTTTATAACTGGGGAGAATATATTGACCCGGAAGTTATAGAGCTTTTTGAAGAAGAAACTGGAATCAAAGTTGTTTATGATGAATATGAAACAAACGAAACCATGTATCCAAAGGTAGAGGCTGGCGCTTCTCAATACGACCTTATCTGTCCATCTGATTACATGATTGATAAAATGATTCAGAATGGTTTACTTGCAGAACTGAACTTTGACAATATTCCAAACGCAAAGGAATATATTGGTGCTGAATATTATGAGCAATCCAAAGAATTCGACCCGGAAAATAAATACAGCATCCCTTATTGCTGGGGAACGGTTGGTATTCTTTATAACAAAACCATGGTTTCTGAACCAATCACAAGCTGGGATGTACTTTGGGATCCTCAATACGAGAACAATATTCTTATGCAGGACTCTGTAAGAGATGCCTTCATGGTAGCATTAAAGAAAAACGGCAATTCCATGAATACTATGGATGACGCAGAATTAAATGCTGCAAAAGATGCCTTAATTGAACAGAAACCACTTGTCCAGGCATATGTAATCGACCAGGTTCGTGACAAAATGATTGGAAATGAGGCTGCTATTGGTGTTATTTATTCTGGTGAAGCTATTTATACACAGCGTGAAAATACCGACCTTGAATATGTAATCCCAGAAGAAGGCTCTAATATCTGGATTGATTCCTGGGTTATGTTAAAGGATGCTCCAAACAAAGAAAATGCTGAGAAATTCTTAGACTTCTTATGCAGACCTGAAATCGCATTAATGAACTTTGAATACATTACCTACTCTACTCCAAATACAGGAGCTAAAGAATTAATCGAAGACGAGTCCATTAAGAACTCTCCTATCGCATTCCCTGATTTATCACAATATGATAACATGGAAACCTATTCTTATCTTGGAGAAGAGTTTGATGAGAATCTCAACGAGCTTTGGAAACAGGTTAAATCCAATTAATTATTAAGAATGAACACAAAAAGAAATGACATACTTGTATGCCATTTCTTTTTTACTCTTTTATTCCATATTGTTCTGCGAACTAAGTTCTGCTTTTACCTCTTCTACTTTTTCCTCAAAATCTCTATCAACAAACTCAGGTCTGCGTCCACCAAAGAACACGTAACTACTAGATGTTCCAACACCACCCTCATTATAATATACCGTGACAGTATCACTATCATAGCAGGAATTCTGGAAATAAGCAGATATACCATACAACAATTCCTCATTCAAAATATTCGGTAAAATAGCCTCTATACTTTCTTTATCTGTATATGCAAGTTCCATTTCATTTCCATAATAAGAATCATAAGGAATTTCTGTTGTTGTTTCTGTTTCATCACTTATATGCAGATTCTCATAATATCGATTCACCACAACTTCCTTTGTTCTTGCTGCTGTCAACGTTTCTGTATAATCAAAACCATATTCTTTCAGCAATTCAATTGTCGCTGTAAACTGAGGATAAATCTTATATCCTTCTTCACTTCCATCAAAACCGCTAGTTGTTCCTCTATTTACAAACGTTAGATTACCTAAAGGTATTGTATGGATAACATCATCCAAGGTTAACGTAAGCAGTTCACTCTGATAAACCTCCAATAATGCCGCCTGTCTTTCACTAGAAAGTTTAACAGTATCATAGAAATCATTGCTGCTACATTCAATACCGGAATACTCCTTTTTCCATCCATCCGTAAGAATTGGGAATGCACCTAACTTGTAATCGGTATCATCAAAAATATCCGCCAAAAGCTTTAATGTTTCTTCATCTGATATATCTACCCAATATCTGCGGTAAACCTCTTTTCCATTGCTCTTCACAAATTTGAATGCAACGCAACGATAATTCTCATCTTGATATTTTGCCGCCTGATATTCTGGTAATTCTTCATATCCTTCATAATAATAATAGTCATACGTCTCATACTCCAAACCTTCTGAGACTGCCTTTCTTGCAAGTGCGAGCACACTTGGATTATCCTGCATATTCATATGCTCTAAACGATATTTTTCCGCACTCATATATTGATATCCGTATCTCTCAGTATAATCTTCCAGATGAATCGACATCAAATCATCAATAGAAACCGCGCAACCCGTAATCTCCTGTTCGTTTGGAATATATGTGTTGTAGCCTAAAACATCAAACTTAAATACAATAATAAGCAACGCCAGACATACACCATTAAAAATCAACTGCTTCCAATGATAAAATGCACACTTAATATCGAAACGGAAGATTACTTCCATCAATAATGCTAATACAATAAAGCCGAAAAAGATACCAAAAATCAACCAGCCTATCGAAGCATAATTTGCTATACTCTGAATAAAGAAACCAGACAGAATAGAAAATGGCAATACTACCATAGACTTAATAAATGGTTCTGTTACTGCAAAAGCAATGGCTTTTCCTGCGGCCTCCGTTGCTCTTTTCTTATATAAAAAGGCACCAATGGCTGTAAATATAACAATTGCAATTGCAATTACCAGCAAATAAGCAATCATACATCGATAACTAAATCCTGTGTTAATCTCTCGATATTCCGTTGCTTTTACAATTAATTTTGACAACATACCAATCGGCGAAAAGGCCCATATCTGTTGACTATACGAGCTCATGTAGGTATAGAAAAAGGTATCATAAAGTACATCCTTTATCACAGACAAAATCGTGCTATATCCAACAAGAACACAACCACCTAAGATACTGATAATCATATTGCCTGTAAGACAGACTGCAACAATACAAACGCTATATATCAACAAAAAGCATAAAATCTGTACTACCAGAAAAGCTATTGCATTCACCATTCCATGCCCGCTAAATGCACCATTCGTCAAACCAACAACCAGACAAAGTACTATGTGTAACGCAAATGGTACCACAAACATCAGCAATCCAGACACATATTTTGAGAAAAATAAGACTTCTCTCTTTACCGGCATACTGTGATAGGTATCAAGCTGTTTCTTCGAATGCAGATACGCATATCCGCTAAAAGCACACACCGCAGCAACAATTCCTGTCATAAATAGATTCATCAAGTTCATATCTGGTGTAAAGAAATCATTTGCAAGATAATGTTTCATGCCATATGCAAATTCAGTCGGATAACGCTTCATCAGATCAAACTGATTCAGAAGCGGAACTTCCATACTCAATAAAAAAGAGATAAAAATAAGAATCGGGCACCAGATTCGCTTTTTGAAATCCTGCCATATCAGTTTAAAAAATAAGTTTTTTGATGTCATAGCCAACTACCTCCGTCTCACTGATAAAGATTTCTTCCAAAGATAATGGTAATACTTCTGCAAAAATAGGTGAAAATGCATTTACCATAGACATAATTTCATCCTTCCTGCCTCTTACCGTAAGCAGATTCAAGGTTCCTCGTTTCTCTGCCTTCACGATATCAAGCGCCTGTAATAATTTCGCTTCATTCTCAGCATCCTGGAAAACACATTGAATCGTATGAATATTAAGCTTCATCTCTTCCAAATCTTTCTGCATCAACACACCGCCTTGATGAAGTATTCCAACACAATCACAGATATCTTCTAATTCACGCAAATTGTGCGATGCGATAATTGGTGTGAAATCGCGATTGGTTAATTCACCTGCAAAGATACTCTTTACTGCCTGACGCATAACCGGATCAAGCCCATCAAAAGTCTCATCACATAACAGATACTTCGTATTGGCACATACTCCCAGCAATACAGAAAGCTGTTTCTTCATTCCCTTGGAAAAAGTATTAATCTTCCTCTTCGGATCAAGCTGGAATTTACCAAGCAGACTTTTAAAACGTTCTGTATCAAATTTAGGATAAAAATCCTTATAAAAAAGCATCATTTCCACTGGATTGGCATTGGTCAGATAATACTGATCATCGGAAATATAAAAAATATCTCTTTTCGCATTGGGATTTTCATAAATCGGTCTTTCATCAATCATAATTTCTCCGCTGTCAGGTTTTAACACACCACACAACATGCGAAGAAAAGTACTTTTTCCAGCACCGTTTGTTCCAATTAGTCCAAACACTTCTCCCTTTTTAATCGTAACAGAAACATCTTTGACAGCTTCTATATCACCAAAATGCTTCCATACATGAGTCGCCGCTATCATTCTCTCAATCACTCCTCTTTCCCTTATTTGTTGTCTTTTACATTCTCAATCGATACTTCCATCATATTACGAAGTTCCTCTGCGGTAATACCTGCCATCACTGCATTGCTGACACACTTATCCAGCTCTTCCTGAATCTCTTTTCGTTTATGATCAGCCGCTTTTATCGAGTCGCTAACAAAACTCCCCTTTCCTTTCAGTGTATAAATGTACCCTTGTCTCTCCAACTCCTGATAAGCTCTCTGTATCGTATTCGGATTCAGCGAAAGCTCCATCGCCAGACTTCTCACGGACGGCATCGGTGAATCTGGCTCCAAGGCACCACACAAAATCATCTGTTGAAGCTTCTCGATGACCTGCTCATAAATAGGTCTTCTGTCCTTATAATCAATCAGAATCAATAGGATCAGCTCTCCTTTCTCAACTGTATTAATACAATTAATACAGTTATAGTATATACATTTTTTTCCTTTCTTGTCAAGAGTTTAAAATTGTTCCCATGAAAGTATACCATAAAAGAAACCCGGAATGTTTTCACACACTCCGGGTTCCTTCGATTTACCAATATTGCCTCATATACGCTTCACTAATCCAACTGCCTGTTTATGATATACCTCATAGCGATTTGCTATCACATCCTTTGGACAGTTGATAACACCACGATTTTCATACGGATCATTAAAAATATAAGAATCCTCATCCTCTCCCACAAGCAACATGCAATGCTCATTGGATATCCAGGTAAACTCCTCACCAGAATCCAATAATTTCCATTTCGGTCCGATAATCGGTTCTCTCATATTAATGGAATTCCAAAGAATCACTGGCATACCATGTTTTAGATATGTTTCTACCAGATAATCCAAATCTTTTCCTGTTTCATCAATCACCTCATATCGTTCACCCACAATAGGCTCTAATGCCTTGCAGATCACAGGTGCATAACATCCCATAGAATCCGCATCATACGGGCTTCCCGCAAAGCATTCCCATGGGTTTGGACCATACAGTACACCATCACGAGTTTCAAAATTCTGCATCTCTAAATTATTATGAATAAAATCATCAACCGAAATGTCATACCCCAGATAATGCAAAAGCATGACTGTTGTCACGCTTTCACATCCAGTAGGATAATTTTCACTCTGATTGATGTATGGAACATCAATTTTAATCATTCTTAAACTCCTGTCTTAGTATCTTCTTTTAAACTGATTGTACGAATTGCTTCCAGAATTGCAACCAAAATCACCAAACTGATTAGTAAAGGAACTATCCAATTCTTCGTAAGCCCTGCAATCACATAACCTACGATACATACTGCAATGACTACCACTACATACTGCATCTGCGTAGATACATGATTCATGTGATTACTCTGCGCTCCCGCCGAGGACATAATCGTTGTATCCGAAATCGGAGATATATGATCACCACATACTGCTCCTGCAAGAACAGCAGATACCGATATAATCATCATTTCCAGATTCTGTCCACCAAATACTGCGATTACAATTGGAATTAAAATGGCAAAAGTTCCCCATGAAGTACCTGTTGAGAATCCAAGAAACAGACCAACGATAAACATGATAGCCGGAATCCAAAAGCTTGCAGAAGCATTTCCGCCCACTACACTGCTGACAAAATCTCCAAGGCAAAGGGCATCGCCTACTCCTTTTAATGTCCATGCAAGAATCAGAACCATAACAGCAGGAACCATCAGCTTAAAACCTTCTACAAGGCTGTCCATAAATTCTTTGAAATTCACCACTTTACGAGGTAAATACAAAAGCATCATGAAAATAATGGTGATAAAAGTAGCAAAAATCAGACTAATCTCCGCATCACATCCGGCAAAAGCGTCTATTATATTGGTTGCTCCATCAAGAATGCCAGTATAAATCATGGCTCCAACAGCAGAAAAGATAAGCACTACAATCGGCAGAATCAGATCAAACACACGGCCTTTCTCTGAAATCTCCTCTTCTGCAATATTTTCAAACTCTTCTGCGCCACTGGTAAACAAGTCACCATTTTCGGCATTTTTCTCATGCTGTTTCATTTTACCAAAATCGATTTCACGGATAATAATATACGCCACCATAAAAAGCGTTAAAATGGCATATAAATTATATGGAATCGTACGAAGGAACAACTGAAATCCTGTAATTCCTGCATCTTCCGGTACATAAGAATTTACTGCTGCAGCCCAGGAGGAAATTGGTGCAATAATACAAACCGGAGCTGCAGTTGCATCAATAATATAAGCCAGCTTTGCACGAGATACTTTATAGCGGTCAGTGACTGGTCTCATAACAGAACCAACCGTCAGACAGTTAAAATAGTCATCCACAAAAATCAATACACCCAGTGCGCTGGTAGCCAGAAGAGAAGCTTTCTTACTCTTAATCTTTTTACTTGCCCAGTTACCATAAGCCGCAGAGCCACCCGATTTCTGCATCAAAACAATAATCATACCAAGCAAAATATCAAAAATAAGAATATTTAGATTCATATTACTCTTCATAATATCAAATAACGCCTAGAATGCGTTCCATGGATGAAATCCCGAAAAGAATAAAACACCCACAATGATACCAGTTAACAATGAACTGTATACTTCCTTTGTTATAAAAGCAAGCACGATTGCAAGAATTGGCGGAATAAGCGCCCACCATGTTCCAATAAAAATTGAACTGTCCATAACCTTTGTCCTCCTAATACACTATAAAGTAAAATTAATCAAGCCCGTAACGTTTTAGATTTCTCCTGCGTCATACAGTTCGTTTGCATATCGAACGGAGCCCATGGCATCCTTTGAATAGAAATCCGCACCAATCATATCCGCATATTCCTGCGTCAGCACCGCACCACCGACCATAACTCGGCAATTCACGTTGTTGTCCCTTAACAATTTAATGGTTTCCTCCATATTGACAACCGTTGTAGTCATCAATGCGCTTAAACCAACCAGACGGACATTATTCTCCTGCACTGTTTTGAGAATCACTTCAGGATCTACATCCTTGCCCAGATCAATCATTTCGAAACCATAATTCTCAAGAAGTGTCTTTACGATATTCTTTCCAATATCATGAATATCACCCTTTACCGTTGCAATAACAATCTTTCCTTTGGATTCACTCTGCTTTCCTGCCTGCGATAATATTTTCTTAATTGCCTCAAAGGAAGCCTTTGCTGCATCCGCACTCATGAGCAACTGAGGAAGGAACATCTTCTTCTCTTCAAACCCCTTTCCAACCACATCAAGAGCCGGAATCAGCTTTTCATTGATAATAGTCAGGGAATCCATACCCTCTTCCAACAGCTTAATCGTCGCCTGATAAGCGCTTTCTGTTAATCCCTTAACAATCGCTTCATCCAAAGTCAGCTCACTTGTCTTTTTGCTATCAACAGCCTTTGGTGCATCTGTTGGATTACCGCACTTTTCAATATATTCCATGCACTGGTCATCTTCACCAATCAGTGCATTAAAGCTATAATATGCAGACATCAAAGGCTCGCTGGATGGATTTACAATACCGGCACTCAAACCATTCTGCATTGCCATCGTAAAGAAGGTTGTTGTTACCTTGCCTCGCTCCGGTAAACCAAAAGAAATATTGGAAACGCCAAGAACTGTATGAATACCCATTTCATAACGAATTCTTCGAAGTGCCTCTAAGGTAATCAGTGCGTTGTCCTTTCCCGTACTGATGGTCATAACAAGAGCATCCATAACAAGGTTCTTCTTAGGAATGCCATAGCTTTCTGCTGTTTTTACAATCTTTTCAGCAACTGCCAGACGACCTTCTACTGTTTCCGGAATTCCTCCTTCATCCAGACAAAGACAAACTACAACCGCACCATATTTCTTTGCAAGTGGGAATACACTTTCCATGGATTCCTTCTTACCATTTACGGAGTTGAGCATTGGCTTACCATTATAAATACGTAAAGCTCGCTCCATCGCAATCGGGTCAGACGTATCAATCTGAAGTGGAAGATCAATAATTGCCTGAATGCCCGTTATTGCTTCTTCCATAAGCTGTGGCTCGTCAATCTCAGGAAGTCCCACATTGACATCAAGAATATGAGCACCCTTTTCTTCCTGTGTCAGACCTTCCTTGTAGATATATTCCATGTCATGATCACGAAGAGCCTGTTTGAACTTGGACTTACCGGTTGGATTGATTCTTTCACCGATAATCAATGGTTTTCTGGTAAAATATACGGCATGGTTATAAGATGACACTACTGTCAGATTCTTATCCGTGATTGGCTGCAATTCCATTCCCTTACAAGTCTCAACGACTTTCTTGATATGGGCTGGAGTCGTACCACAACAACCACCAACCGCACTTGCACCATGTTCTACTAAAGCCTTAATATCCTGCGCAAATTCATCCGGTTCTACGTTAAAAACAGTTTGTCCATTTACAACTGATGGAAGTCCTGCATTCGGATTAATTACAATAGGGATAGAACAACATGCTGTTAACTCCGGTAAAAGCTTCAACATCTGTTCAGGTCCGAGTCCGCAGTTAAAGCCAATCGCATCCACACCAAGACCTTCTAACATAGCAGTAGCCGATGCCACATCTCCACCAGTTAAAAGCTTTCCATTCTCATCAAAAATCATTGTTACCACAACTGGTAAATCAGTGTTTTCCTTTGCAGCAAGAACTGCCGCCTTAATTTCGTAAGAATCGCTGACTGTTTCAATCAAGATTACATCTGCACCAGCCTGATTACCGGCAATAACAATCTCTTTGAATGCCTGATAAGCTTCTTCAAATGCAATCTCGCCCAAAGGCTTTAAAAGTTTTCCAAGCGAACCGATATCCAATGCTGTATACATTTCAGGCATTTCTTCCTGCTTCATACCCTGTGCAGTAAGCTCTTCTTTCACTTCAGATATGGCATCTTTTACGATTCCAATGCCTGCCGACACAAGCTGGTCTACGGAATATTCCATATTTCTGCACTTAAACGTATTGACACCAAAGGTATTGGCACTGATGACATTTGCACCTGCTAGCAAATATTCCTTATGCACCTGCTTGATTTTCTCAGGATATAAGATGTTCCAGGTTTCCGGAATCTCACCTGTCTTTAATCCTCTCGACTGTAATACGGTACCCATCGCACCATCAAAAAATAAAATCTCTTTTCCAAGTTTTTCTCTAATCTTCATATCTAAATTCACATCCTGTATTCTCACAAGTGCTGCATTTTGCAATATGACAGCCTTGTTTATTTTTCGTCATTCCTATAAAAGCTGTTACACTCTTCGTCGGATACATGAGCAGACTATCCGTTAAGGTCAAGCCAAGACGTTTCGTACATTCCACACATGCAAAAAAGGTCTTCTGTGCCTCCAGTGGCAAATCTCCATACCCGGGACTAAAGCGAGGTCTTAAATAAAACCCTTCGTCAAGTGCCTGCTTTCTAATCTCTTCCTGCAACAAATTACAGTAAGCTTCTATGCATGCTGCGCTGCATGCCTGTGCAACCGATGCCTTTGCCATATTCATGATTTCATAGCGCCCAATCAGCTTGTCAGCTTCTACGCCAAGCGTTGCTGCTACAAGTATCACCTTATGGCATTGTGCCAGATTATCGGCAAGATTCCTGCTTCGAAAGGCAATTCCCTCTTTCTGGATACCATTTTGCAATATTACCTCGCCATTCTGCACGCTACATTCATAGCTCTGATATACGTTTTTAGGCTTGATCACACGAAGTATCTCCTGCAAAACCTCTTCTACCATCTGGCATACCGTATCATCCGGAAGCTGTCCACGATATCCAAGATATCGGTATATTTCACGCCTGTTTACATCTGCTGTCGTTAACTCCATGTTACTAACCATGCCTTTCTAAACTACACCTATCTTACGGAATATAAATTTCTGATAAATTATCAAAAATAGCACCCGCTACGTCCGGCTTATTCATCGTATAAATATGCACATTATTTACGCCATTTGCAATCAAATCAATAATCTGCTCGGTTGCGTAAGCAATTCCTGCCTGCTTCATTGCTGCCGGATTATCACTAAATCTATCTACAATTGCCTTGAAACGTGGCGGAACCATATTTCCGGACAAGGAAATAATGCGCTTAATCTGTGCCGCATTCGTTACCGGCATAATTCCTGCAACGACAGGTACCTTGATATTCTTCTTTAAAATCTTATACATGAAATTATAGTAAATATCATTATCAAAGAACATCTGCGTGGTAAGGAAATCACAGCCTGCGTCTACCTTTTCCTTCAAATGTTCAATATCCTCATGCATGGTTTCTGCTTCCGGATGTCCTTCTGGGTAACAGGCACCGCCAAGGCAGAAATCACCAAGACTCTTTACATCTGCAATCAGCTCATATGCATGCTTATACTGATTCGGTAACGGAAAATCCGCATTTTCCGGAATATCACCACGAAGCGTAAGAATATTCTCGATTTTCTTCTCCTTTAACTGGGTTACTACCTCCTGAACCTTCTCTCTTGTGGAAGATGCACAGGTCAAATGTGCCAGGGCAGGAATTCCATTCACATTCTGAATTTCATTTGCAATATCTACCGTATAATCGCTTGTCCCACCGGTTGCTCCATAGGTTACACTCATATAGGCTGGCTTAATCTTCGCAATATCACGCACTACCTGTTTTACATTTTCCAGCTGATATCCCTGCTTTGGTGGAAATAATTCGCAGGATATATGAACCTTTTCTTCTTTTAGTATATCTACAATTCTCATAGTTCCTCCTATATCATATGTATGTTATACAAGAGGGAAACGCCAGTAAATGACGCTCCCTCTTACACTTATTCTTCCTTTGTTTCACAACCACAGGTTCCCTGATTCTGAAAACCACTGAAGGCTCTAGGCTGAACGAATTCATCCTCACAGCCACAGGAATTGTTTCTTTCCCAGCTGCGGTCACTTCTTCTGTCACGGTCACAATCGTTGTCACTTCTTCTGTTTCGATCACAGTCGTTGTCGCTTCTTCTGTTGCGGTCAGAATCATTGTCACAACACATATTCCATACATTGTTACAACGAAACAGGAAAAAAAGTAAAATTAACCAACTACACATATGCTCAGCTCCTATATTTATATGATATATACTAATTAAT
>CAYUKO010000021.1:0-33381 GCA_964445375.1 uncultured Roseburia sp. | reverse complement strand
ATGAATTCATGGTATTTAATACAGGTTCAACTCTGCTTGACGCCATTGTTCTTGCCGTTGTGTCCAAGGATGCAGAAGGGACCTATGGTTACAAGATTACCCAGGATGTTCGTGAAGTCATAGAGCTTAGTGAATCCACACTTTATCCTGTACTGCGAAGACTACAGAAGGATGAATGTCTGGCAACCTATGATAAAGAATGTGCTGGCAGGAACCGTCGCTATTATCAGATTACCGAAAAGGGCAGCGCACAATTACAGCTGTACAAAACAGAATGGATTTCCTATTCTACCAAAATTACGAGTGTATTTGAGGGAGGTATAACTCATGAGTAAAAACGAATTCTTAAACCAACTCTCCATATTACTCTCTGATATTTCGCCTGAAGAAAGAGATGAGGCGATTGCATATTACAGAGAATATATTGAGGATGCAGGTTTAGAGAATGAAGAAGCTATTATGGAAGAACTTGGCACACCCGAAGAGGTTGCTGCTGAGATTAAATCAGGAATCTTTAACAAAAATAATCAGGATATTGATTATTCCTCTGGTTCTAATAACGTAAAGAACTCTCCTGAACCATATTTTTCAACAAACGAACACAATCACCAAACCAACAGTGATACTTACTATTCAAGCCATCCAAATCCACAGACTTCTGAGGCAAAGAAAAACGTTAACATTGCACTCATTATTCTTGTAATTTTCGGTGCTATCCTGTTAAGCCCTGTCTGGCTTGGACTTCTCGTTTCCATCTTTGGTGTACTGATAGGTTTCCTTGCAACTGTCTTTGGATTAATCTTTGGTTTTGGTGTTGCAGGAGTGATTTGTTTCGTTGTTGGCGCCGCACTGTTTATATGGGGTTTTCCTACCATATTGCATAATGCTCTGGCAGGCATAGCTTTGATTGGAGCTGGTCTTGTTGTTGCAGCCCTTGGTATTCTTTTCCTGCTTTTGACAGGCTGGTTATGCATTGGAGTCATCCCATGGTTCATTCGTTGTATCAGCAGACTCATTCACAGATTAACCAATCATAATAAGGAGGCACACGTATGAAGAAATTTGCAAAAGGCTGTCTGATTACTGCACTTTCTATGCTTTTTACCGGTGTTATTATTCTCATCATATGTACTTTTGTTGGTGGAACAACACTATACTCTTATGCAAAAAATAATTTAAACTGGTCCGATCTTTTTAATGGTCACGTTGTAATATCACACAATGGTGAAACAAATATGGATTTTTCCAATAACCATCCAACCTATTCTGGAAATTATGAAAATATGCAGGTTGCATCCTCTTTGGATATTCGTAACCTGGACTTAGAAATTGCAGGAGGTGGCTGCAAGATATCAGAATCATCGGATGAATATTTTCATATTTACTCTGAAAACGCCAGCGAATTTCAGTATTATATAGAGGATGAAACCTTGTATCTAAAAGGCTTTGACCATATAAGTTATGACATTCACCCCGATGATTACAATTATATTTATCTTGAAATTCCGAAAGATTTTGTATTTGAAGATATTGATCTTGAGCTCGGTGCTGGTATCATTGAAGCAGATTCCTTTCAAGCCTCCAACTTAATCGAAATGAAAGTTGGAGCTGGTGAGGTCATTGTTGCATCTTTAACTGCCAATACATTTACCGCTGAAATTGGTGCTGGAAATGCTGAAATAGAAAATGCAGTGGTAAAAGATTCCGATATACAAATCGGTCTTGGTAATATGACCTACTCTGGACTCATCACCGGAAATCTCAGTGCCGAATGTGGTATGGGTAATTTAGATTTATATTTAAATGATGCCTATGAAAATCATAACTATGTAGTAGATTTAGTCATGGGTAATATGACTCTTCACCAAAAGAGCTTTAGCGCTGTTGCATGCTCCGATCATATTCAAAATGGCGCCAGCAGCACCTATGACCTGGAATGTGGCATGGGTAACATGACTATTTTATTTCAATAATTATATTTATGGAGGATAAGAACATGGATTTTAATCAGAACAACAATAACAATGAATACCGCAAATTATACAAGTCAAGCAACCGCATGCTTTGCGGCGTATGTGGAGGCATTGGTGAATATTTTCACATTGACCCAACTGTTATCCGACTTCTTTGGATTATTTTCTCTGTATTAGGTGGCTGTGGCATTTTGGCTTACATCATTGCTGCCATTGTCATTCCTGAATATTAAGAAAAATATTCCTTTTCTATTCAAAAACTTTCTATTAATTATGCAACTTTCATATAGGAACCTTCTTCCGGGCATGCTATACTATATCGTGTCTTAACATTGACATAATACTATGACAAAACGATTAGGAGGTTCCATATGAAAATACTTTCTTTTTTCTTAAAACATAAAAGCAACAGCTACATTCTGTTTGGTACCCTGTTGCTTTTCTTATTTTCACCCACTACACTTTATGCTGCTGAAGACTCTGTTTCCGTAATGGAAAATGCCGTAGAAATCCTGACCGAAGAAGCAGACGCAGAAACAACTCCAACGGAAATTTCACCTGAAATATCCACTCAGGAAAGTACCATTCCTGACAATAATAGCGAAAGCAACCTTATCATCGAAGAAACTGCAGCCCCTGAAATCCTCCCTCAGGATACTACCTCAAATACCACTTCCACACAAACGGAAGAAAGTTTTGCGGTAGAACCACTTACTGGTACTTACTATGTTACGTCTTCTGCCGGACTCAATATCCGTCGTGGACCATCTACCAGCTATGATATCTTAGGAAATCTTTCTTATGGAAAAGAAATTAGTGTTACAGGAAAAGTTGGAAATGACTGGTTTGAAATCAACTACAAAAATGAAAAAGGGTATGTTTCTGCCCAATATGTATCATCTCAACCTGTTTCCAACGCTTCAACCTCAACTTCAACTACTGCTGTAGAAAGTGCAGAAACAGCCACTACCACGGTAGAAGATACCAAGGATAACAACGACTTTAGTCCGTATTTCTCAAATACACCGATTGTTCTCCTATTGCTTGCCATCATTGCAGTTGTTGTAATAATGGGTATCACTGCTTTTAGCTTTTTCCGTCACCAACAGGATTCCGAAAATGACTATGACGACAATAATTACGATGACAATTATTATGATGATAGCGACAATGATTACGATGACCATTATTATGATGACAGCGACAGTGATTACGATGACAATTATTATTATGATGACGACAGTGATTATGATGACAATTATTATGATGATGACGACAGTGATTACGATGACGACAACTACTAATATAAAAAACGCATTGGAAATTTCAATGCGTTTTTTATTTGATACCTATTCTTTTAAAATCCGGTTTTATTATTCGATTTGGTGCGAATCATCTTAATGTCGCTTTCCATATCACCTAATTCTTTCATAACCTCTTCTGCTGTTTCAACTTGTGCAGAATTAATGCAAAATACAATACTCGTCTTAGCACCACCAAACAGCTTTGCAAAGAAGCCAGGCTTTTCCCAACGCAGGAAATAAGAAACCCTTGCCTTCATAAATGCCTTTTCCAAAGTAGTCTTTACACCCGTATCTGTCACCGAACAAAAATCCATCTCATTGTTCACTTTTACCTTGCTGTACTCGTTTTCCACCATGAATACCCCGCCTTCTTTCGTTTATGTTAATAATACACTTTTCCTTCTTCCAGAAGATGAATCTTGCCATCCTGTACTTCCAGAATCGTAACTGCGCAATTCTTATGTACGCCGCCTTTCCAAAACTCTGCTACATTCTTCATATTAATAGAAGAAAGTAATCCTCTTAGCGCCGCACCATGCGTAGATATTAGAATCGTATCATCCTGATATGCAGTAGTATGCACCAATTCCTCTAAAAAATCCGTTGTGCGCTTACATAAAGCTTCTATTGATTCTGCACCTTCCGGCGCAACATATTTCTCCGGCTGCTTAAAGAAATTCATAAACTCAGGATCTGGAATCGTATAATGTTCTTCTGAGCAGAAAAAACCTTCATAGATACCAAAACTGATTTCCTGTATTCTTTCTTCCTCAATAAATGGAATCTTCCGATCTCCCATAATAATCGTTCCTGTTTCTTTTGCACGCAAAAGCGGGCTTGTATAGATTCTAGTAAACGGTACATTCTCTAATGCCTTCGCCGTAACTCTTGCAAGACGTCTTCCTTCCTCGTTTAAAGGAATATCCGAACGTCCCTGAAGCCTTCTGACGGTATTCCAGTCCGTCTCACCATGACGTATCATATATATCTTCATAATCTTCTCATCTCACAAATTATTTTCGTAACGACTCAGTATCTTCCTCGTTACTTATTTTCTTTCTTCCTTAAATATAATATAAATACAAGAAAATTACAAATATATCTTTCTCTAATTACTTTTATCATGATTAGGAAAATTAGTCGTCACATGTCTATTTTAATATACAGATTGACTGTCCCGGCATCATAAGCGTTCCTGCTTCTAACGTAATCTGCTCCCCGTTTAAGGTAAGATAGCCTCTGATTCCCATCGTTTCAATCGATGTACCGACTAAATTCACATTCAATACCTCATCTGAAGTATTATATACAATGGCAATCACACTGTCCTCATAGGTCTTTGTAATGACTGCCTGCTGCCCATCACATAACTCCTCTACCAAAGAAATCGTTCCACGGGCAATTTCCGGATTCTCATTACGAAGTCTTAACGCTCTCTTATAATAGTTGAGAATCGAAGTCTCATCCGCTAACTGCTCCTCTACTCCTGTAAAAGAAGAGGTAATTCCTTCATCCGCATCTAGTGGCCCCTTGGTCATTCCTGTTGTATCCGTATCAGACCAGATCATTGGAAGTCGCTTATTCTCATCCTTCTTACCAGCACTAGCCATACCAATCTCTTGACCATAATATACAAATGGGTTTCCACTCATAGTCATAAGCAGACCACCTGCCATTTTGATATCATTTTCATCATTTCCTAATGCATTAGCAACACGTCCCATATCATGATTCGTGATAAATGGTGCATCAATATATTCTTCATTTTGAGCGCCAAACTCCGTCTGATAGGTTAACATATTTTTTACAAAATTTTCTGCCTTGTAGCTCCCCCTTGCCGTCTTAATCAACTTTCCTTCGGCATCTGCTCCATCAAAGTTAAACATACTTGGTGTTTTACTTGCATAGTAATCGGTTATCGTTTCCATATTTGCCCACACCTCAGATACCATGTAGAACTCCGGATGTAAGCTCTGACAATAAGTGAAGAACCAATTCATCACATCCGTATTCAACTTCTTATCCGTCTCACTGATATGCATTACAGCATCCATACGGAAACCATCTATTCCTTTATCAATCCAGAAAGATGCAATATCCTCGAATTCCTTCTTGATGACGCCCTTTTCCCAATTCAAATCAGGCATTCCAAACCAGAAGGAACCTTCGTAATACCAATCCGTTCCACTTACGTTATAATAAGTACCATCTACCTTGTCCTTGGTAAAATGATAATAATCTATATAAGGACAAACACTTGCATCTGGCTCTTCATCCTCTGGAAGCTCCCTTAGATACTCACAAGCTTCCACAAACCATGGATGCTGTGACGAAGAATGGTTCATGACAAAATCAATAATAATGCGGATATCACGCTTATGACACTCTTCAACTAATCGTTCAAAATCTTCTATCGTGCCATATTCGGAATCGATTCCATAATAGTCTGTTACATCATACTTATGATAAGTTGTTGATGGCATAACAGGCATTAACCAGATACCATTGAATCCCATATCCTTAATATAGTCCAACTTCTGAGTAACGCCGTTCAGGTCACCAATACCATCTCCATCGGAATCATAAAAGGAATATACAAAAATCTCATAATAGTTTCTGTAATTGTCTTCTATGACATTCAGTTCCTGCTCATATTCATATACGATTGATTCCACTACTTCTTCTGTAGATGCAGCCTCTGACTGTTCTTCCATAGCCTCGCTGACTACCTGACTTGTATCTTGTGTTTCCTCCACCTGACTTACTTCCTGTTTGCCGCATGCAACCAGTCCTAATAATGACACTATTGTCACAACCACAAGTTTTTGCTTTATAAAAACTTTTTTCATGACGTTTTCCTTTCCTTATTTATTTGTTCTCTTTATTTCCCATTTTACACTGATATTACAAACTCTGCAAACAAAACGCAAGCTCAACAGCTTGCGTTCCAAGAATTATTTCGTAATCCTTGATCAACTATCACTACATTATCGCAATTTTCTATTACCCAAAAAATCGACAGTCTTTTCAGACTGCCGATTCTTATTTCTATAATTGACTATTAGCCTTTTACAGCACCACCTGTTACACCTTCTACATAGTACTTCTGTAAGCACATGAAGAGGATTGTAACTGGAACTGCTACCAGAATACCACCTGCACAGAATCTTGTGAAGAAGCCCTGATAGTCATTTGTATTAACCCATCGATACATCGCCACGGCTACATTATAACTATCACTGTGACCTAATGCTACATAAGAAGCAAAGATATAGTCACACCATGGAGCCATAAATGCAGTTAAAGCAGTATAGATAATAATAGGCTTAGAAAGAGGAAGCATCATAATATATAAAATCTGGAATCTGGTTGCTCCATCAATACGCGCTGCCTCATCAAGGGACTTTGGAATCGTATCCATATAACCCTTGAATACATAATATCCCATACCGGAGCTTGCTACAGTGATTAAGATTAATCCCGGAACAGCACCTTCCTGTGTTAGTCCAAGCTGCTTTAACAGGAAGTATAAACAAATCATAGTTAAGAACCCAGGGAACATACCAAGGATTAACCAAAAATTCATCAATAATTTACGTCCTTTAAAACGCATTCTAGATAACGCATAGCTTACACAGATAACAATAATTGTCTGGAATACTGCTACAAAAGCTGCGATTTTAAGTGTATTTCCATACCACTTTACAAACTGGCATTCCTCACTTAATAAAAACTTATAGGAATCTAATGAAAACTCCTTTGGAATAAGGTAATTCACCATACCACCAAACTCTGTAATATAGGAACGGAAGCTCTGAATTACCAAGCATACAAATGGAAATAACCATACGATACTAATAACAATCAAAATAGCATAAGTAAATGCATTACCTACTGCTCTACGTCTCTTCATACTTACTTCTTTTGCCATTATTGGAATCCCTCCTCATCCTTAACTGAAGGTAAGATGTTGTATACCACCAGCGAAATTACAGCTGTTACTACGAATACCATAATACCAATAACTGCCGCCATCTTATAGTCCGTATCGTTATAAGTCATCTTATATAACCAAGTTACTAGCAAGTCTGTGTTTCCAGCTGAACCTGTCAGCTCCATTGACTGTGGACCACCACCTGATAACAGATAGATAACGTTAAAGTTATTCAGGTTACCTGTAAACTGTGTTAACAGATAAGGACCTGTTACGAATAACATATATGGAAGAGTAATCTTGCGGAACATCTGCCATGCATTTGCACCGTCAATACGAGCACTCTCATATAAGTCTTCCGGAATGTTCATTAAAAGTCCAGTTGAAATTAACATTAAATATGGAATACCAACCCAGCAGTTGAGTATGATAACTAATACTTTTGCATAAGTAGGATTTGTCCAGAACGGAATGGCACTTTCAATCCATCCCCATTTCATCAAATAGCTGTTAATCAAACCATCTGTAGCAAACATTTTACTTATATATAATAAGGATACAAACTGTGGAACCGCAATTGTCATAACAAGAATAGTTCTCCACATTTTTTTAAACTTAATACCCTTTTTATTTATTAACATTGCAACGCCCATTCCTAAGAAATAGTTCAGGAAAGTTGCAAAAAATGCCCAAATCAATGTCCATGATAAAACTTTACGAAATGTCTTACCAAAACCGGTTGCTCCAATAGATAACAGATTTTTGAAGTTTATAGTCCCTACCCATGTAAACAAGGATGTTGGTGACTGATGATTATAGTCATAATTGGTAAATGCAACACAAATCATAAAGATAATCGGCAATACCGTAAATACGAACACACCTGTAAACGGTAATGCTAATAAAGTTTTATCAAAGTGTTCATCTAATAAAGAGTGTAAATCCTGCTTGGTTGTCGGAAGCTTCTTTCCCTGTGAAAGAAGAATCTGTCTGTCTCTATTCTGACGTACGTTCACTCTCCATAAGAAGATAAATGCAAAAATAAAAATAATACTTAATATACTGAATAACAGAATAAAGAAACTGTTATCACCGTAAGATAATGTTCCATCCGGATTCCAACCACTCTTCTTTGTACCTAAGGTTGTGATATCCTTCAAATATGTAGAACCAAATGCTACCATATAATAGATAAACAGTACTTCAAGTCCAAAAAGAGCAATAAAACGAGCATACTGTTTATGCATTAACTGTCCAAATCCCATAATGAGAAAAGACACACGCGTTTTCCAATCACCATTTACAAATGTTGCTCCGATATCCTTTAAATCGGCACCAAGCCATTTGAAAAAATTAACAATTGCACTTCCTGCTTTTTTGAAAATACCAGAGTTTTTTTCAATTTCTTTCATAGTCCCTCCAGATTGTGTATTATCGTTGCAGGCAAGTGACTACCTAAAATCTTTCAGAAAAATTTCAGAATGTTTTACCTACAAAATCAACAATAATCAAGTATCTGTCACTTGAATACGATGTTATTCATCACACCAAATTTTCTCACAAAATACGCCAAATCTTCAGCGTCAAAAAAAGTTCTTACATAAATACTAGGCAGGGAGAAGCTCTCCCTGCCCAGTCAATATTCAGTTATACTGAATTACTGTGCATAAGACTGGCATGTTGCCTGGAAGTCTTCAAGAACCTTCATAAGGTCTTCATCAGATGCATTGTCATAATCACCAGCGATTACAGAATCACCAAGTGATGTTCCAAGTGACCAGTAGTCATTTGGATACTGTCCCTGAGGAATTGTGAATGCTAACTGCTCTGCAAGTGCTGAAAGTGCTTCGTCAGCCTTAACTGTATCACTCTGCTGAGCTGCTACGTTAGAAGGACCCCAGCCTACTTCTGTGTAACGTGCAAGCTGTACTTCTTCACTAGATAAGTACTTAGCGATTGCCTGACAAACTGCTAACTTGTTAGCATCTGTCTGTGGCTTAACACCTAATAACTTGAATCCACCGAATCCGCTGAACTGATAATCTGCTCCATCTACACTGAAAGTTGGAAGCTTAGCACATGCATAGTTATCACCGAATAATTCCTTAGCTGCGCCTGAATCCCATGTACCATCAACGATAGCTGCTACGTTAGTAGCGTTGCTTACGGAAGAACCATTTACAAATGCAGGAGACTTATGAAGTTCAATCATAGCCTTTAATGCCTTTACACCTTCTTCTGATGCATAGCTAACGTCGCATGATGTAAAGTTACCCATATCATCTGTTTCATATGTTAATGTACATCCTGTTCCGAAGAAGAATGCTGGCTGATACCAAGCTGAGTTGATTTCCATGTAGAAGCTCTTACCTGCTGCCTCACAATCAGCTACGATCTGGGAAAGAGATGTAGGATCTGTTACAACGCTCTTATCATAGTATAAGAAGTATCCGTTATCAGATGTTAATGGATATGCAAATACTGTTCCTGACATTGTTGCAGCAGATGCAGCACCAGCGTCATTCTGCTCATTTACGAATGTTGCATTGTCACCTGTTACTGGACATAATGCACCAGCTGATACAAGACGAGCTAACTGATCCTGAGCAAATCCGTAGATATCAGCACCACCTGCAACGTCTGTAATCATGTTGCTTGCTGCATCACCTTCACCTACAGGTTCAACTGTTACAGTGTATCCTGCATATGCTGGATTAGCTTCCTGGAACTCTGCAATCTTTGCTTCTGTGAAAGCCTGAACATTTTCTGCAACCCAAACCTTAAGTTCACCAGTACCGTAATCTGTAACTTCTTCTGCTGCAGCTTCTGTTGCTGCTGCCTCTGTCTTTGTTTCTTCTGTCTTTGTTTCAGTTGTTGCGGTTGTATCTGCTGCTGTGTCTGCTTCTGAGCTTCCACATCCTGCTAATGCAGCTGCAACCATTGTTGTTGACATAATCAATGCTAAAACACGCTTTTTCATTTTTTTACCTCTCCTTAAAATTATAAAGTTTCTTTCTATTATTAAATCCTATGTATTATAGAATTTTAATAATCATATCCCGCTTCCCAAATAAATCTTCTTACATTTTGCTCAAGAATATCATATCTTCTACAATCTAATTCCGTGCAATTTCAAACATTGGAAACGATACCAGAAATTTCCATAATTAAAACCGCTTCTTTATATCTTTTGGCGGCTGAAATATAGAAAATCTAACTAAATATAAAAGTTGTCCTTAAAACATTTCAAAGTGCTAAATCTTTTATCTGTTTTTATATTAACAATTGTGCACTTTATTTTCAATGGGAAATATTGACGATAAATCAACTTATAATTTGTGAATAGTGCACGTAAAAAATTTCGTGTAATTTCGTGCAAGTTAG
The DNA here is from genome assembly GCA_964445375.1 of uncultured Roseburia sp. GTDB lineage: Bacteria > Bacillota > Clostridia > Lachnospirales > Lachnospiraceae > COE1. Next base: position 22,786 of record CAYUKO010000021.1, on the reverse strand, counting down.
ATAATGCAAAAGAAAGAAGCTACCATGCATTACACAGTAGCTTCTAATATCATCCTATACCTCAAATTTTTCTACAATTTTTTGTAGCTCTTCAACGGATTCTCTGCATGCCTGTAGCTTTACATAACCTTCCGTCATTGTATTTTGTGTCTCGCCTGATTTCTCTGCAATGATATTAATACCTCCAGATGACTGTGTAACCATATCATTAATATCTTCCACAGCAGAAGCAATCTGCACAATATACTTTTCCAGATTTTCTATTCCCGTTCCAACCTGTTCCATTACCGCACTAAAGGAATCGGCATCTGTACGATACTGATTACCCGATTCTCGGAATGTACTATAATCTTTAAGTACTGTTGTTTCCAAAAAGTCCATCATGGTAGTGATACATTCTATCATATTGGATACTGCTTCATTTACTTCATTCACAATTTCATTAATATTATCAACTGTCTTAAATGTCTGTGATGCCAAAGTTCCAATCTCAGATGCAACTACCGCAAATCCCTTTCCTGCCTCTCCTGCTCTAGCTGCTTCAATACTTGCATTTAAAGCAAGCAGGTTGGTCTGAGAAGAGATTTCCTTGATATCTTCCGTCAGCTCATTAATACGTTTTACAGCTGTTGACTGTTCGATTGCAACATCTGTTTTCTGTTTCATGACCGCATACATACTCTGTGTCTTATCGCTGGATTCCCGGCTGATTTTTTCCATTTCGCTTGCACGCTGCTGTATTTGTTTCGAATCCTCTTCTCCCGCTTTGGCAAGCTGATAAATGTTTTGAGAATTATTCTTAACTTCTGTTACATTATGTACAATATGTGTGGTATTCGCAGAAGCTTCCTGCATACCTGCTGCAAGCTCCTGTGTTGCCGCTGAGTTCTCCTCTGCGCGCACACTATTTTCCTTCATAATCTGATCCAGATTCGCAACACTGTCAAGAATTGTACTCTCTGCATGGTTTAAAGCTCCAACTAAATCACGCAATATTTTTCGCATATCATGGACTTCATTCGCCATGGTACCTATTTCATCCTTTTGGTTCCGAAGCATACTACCTGACTGTGTTGGCTTAAAATTCAACTGTGCAGTCTGACTAATAATTCCTGTCAAAAGTCTAATTGGCTTTGATATGCTTGTTCCAACTACAACACCTACGATACCTGATATAATCAATGCAATTACCACTGCTGCTGCTATCATAACTACTAAACGGTTTGCATCCGATACAATTTCAATATTCGGCGCTGTTATGATCAGCTTCATGCCATTTTCCAGATTATAATATACCATTTTCTTATTCACATCTTGATAAGAGTACATGGTATCTACACCCTGCTTATCACTTTCCACAAGCATCTCTTTCACTGTTGAAAGAGATGAGTCCACATCTACCAGATTCGTTCCACTTGCCACATCTTTATGGAAAATAACATTTCCGTCTGCATTTACAAGAAATGCATAACCTGTTTCAAAAACAACTGTTTCTTCTACAATATCCGTAATCTGTGAAAAATCAATGTCCATACCAACAATACCGATAGACGTTCCATCTTCTGCAAACAATGGAACAACATAAGATATCATGTAAACATTAATATTTTCATTCAAATATGGTTCCATCCAAATTGGTTCTCCTGCTTTTACTGGAGTATAATACCAACCTACGTGTTCCACATCATCTTCTTCATACATCGAAAAATCCGTTGGTGTCAATGCTGTAAAATCTTCTTCCAGGGAATTTCTGGTCAAAAAGCTTCCTGATGTGGGATTGGAATAGGTTGGATTATAACGAACATATGCCGTAATTGCTCCATCTGTCCGTCTTGCAAAACTAAAAATCGATTCCTGTATTTGTGCTGTATACTTATCTGCATATCCCTTATCCTTGATAAAAGCCGCATAATCAAAGTTCTGCATAACAATATCACTCAATGTATTAACCGATTGTTCAATTTTGGTAATCATTCCATTCAATTCCTGAACCTGAATTGTTCCGGTAAACTGCATCTTCTCTCTGGCATCCTTGCTTGCCAGCTGAGTAGAGTTCATAATAGCCAGTACTCCTATTACTAACGCTGTTAAAAGGGAACACATCAAGATTCCTGTAATAATCTTCATTCTTATTGTTCTCATAGCAACCTCCATTTGAATTTGACAAATGTATTTTTTCGCACCTGACTATATTATACCGTTATTTTCAGTTTTTGTGTATATTTATTCGTAAATTATCTATCTTTTTTTAGTTTTATTAGCTAATAATATACCACTCATTAATGCTGTAAATGGAGCTACTGAAACAAGTCCAAAGCTTCCAACGATGGTATCCAATATTTCTGCTGCAACATATTTATAATTCAGAATATTATAAATTGGCGTTCCCTGTGCCATAAATACCATAAGCAGTGCCAGATAACCACCAGAATATGCAAGTAAAAGAGTCGTTGTCATTGTTCCCATAGCTGCACGTCCAACATGAATACCCGACATAATGGCTTCTTTTACACCAATATCCGGCTTCTTCTCCACTACCTCATTTACTGCTGAGGTAATATCTACCGCAATATCCATAATTGCCCCGCTTGCTCCAATAAAGATACTTGCCATGAAGATATCTGTCAGATTCAGATGCTCATATCCGGCATACAGAAGGCTTTCTGAATTGGTCATAATTGCTCCATGAATCTTGAATAAATCCGTAAAAATAATACCTAGAATACAAGTTGTAATCACACCGAGCATAACACCCGAAGATGCCGCAAGAAACCGCCTGTCATAGCCATATACTAAAGAAATAATCACTACAGTCAACATCATTACGACAACAAGCCCGATAAAAATAGGATTCTTGCCATTCAAACAAGCTGGGACCAGAATTTTCCATATACTTAAAATTGCTATTGCAAAAGACAAAAGGCTCTTTAATCCTATCTTTTTTGCAAAAATGACAAGAACAACAGAAAAAATAAACATCAGAATTCCTTCTTTATCTATTCGGTAATGGTCAATCATATCCACCGAAAGGATTTGATCATCCTGATAACTGATGACTACCTGTGCAACATCTCCTACTGCATATATTTTGTCACTTTCCAACGAACCACTAAGCATATTATATGCTTCTGCTTCCTGCCCTTTAAAGATTCCTCCTAAAAGCCTTACAGTACAATACTGCTCTCCCGCTCGAATCAAACCACTACTAATCACTGCTGACTCATCTGTTGCTAACACCTCTGCCCTGCATCTGTCGGTTCCCTGATAAATAACAGCATCCTCATAGCCTGTTGGTAAGGCTATGAGGATGCATAATAATATACTGCATATCAGAGAAGGAAGATGCGGAACAACATACTTTTTCACTATTTGCTTCATCTTATTTCTCCATACTTTTTGACTTTTGATTTACTTTACACCTGTAAGAGATACTAGCTTGTTAAAGATATCTGTATTATCATAGTATCCTTCAAACAAACTAGAACCATTACCAATTGCAAATACTGGAACAGGTAATCCTGTATGTGAATAGGATGTAAATGCAATTCCTGACTTGTTATTTAAAATATGCGTAATCGTTACGGTAAGCGGTTCATAAGTTCCGTATAATACATATTCTTCCTGAGTCATGTTGCTCTGCTTCGATGTACCAACCTCTAAGGTTCTCTTATAAGCAGTCTCCAGCTTTTCTAGTTCATACTCTGTTAAAACAAGCGTTTCATCCGCTGCTGCAGATGCATTCTCTTTGATTACAAGTCCAAAGTTATTCTGGATATCTACTAATACCTGTGAAAATGGTGTTTTATTTTCTTTATATGCTGCTACATAATCCGTATCAAACTTTGCAAAAGAAATTGTCTGGTTCTCGAGGTTCTTCAAATAAGTATCATAATTTGTTCCTGCAAAACCTATCGTCAAACCACCTGTTTCATGATCACCGGTTACCAGAATTAATGTCTCTGACGGATGCTCTTCATAGAACTTATATGCTTCCTGAACAGCCTGATCCAATGCTACTGTATCATTAATCGATGCTGCCGCGTCATTGGCATGACATGCCCAGTCAATCTTTCCACCTTCTACCATCATGAAAAAACCATTTTCATTATCAAGAACTTCAATACCTTTTTCTACATAATCAGCTAATCCCCACTGACCATCCTGTACATCCATGGCATAGGCCATCGCATCACCGTCTGCAAGATTCTCGTCGATTGCAATTACCTTGCCCATATCCTTTGTAACAGCTTCGATTTCGCTCTGTGTTGTTGTTACAGTATATCCAGCTTCTACTGCAACATCATAAAGACTTGGCAAATCCTTATTCTTGCCTGTCGGGTTAAGAAGTCCACCGCCTGCAAAATAATCAAATCCACTTGCAATCAGCTCCTGACCGATTTCATAATAATTACTTCTGGAAGCCTGGTGCGCATAAAATGCAGCTGGCGTTGCATGGTTTAAGTTAACACTTGTTAAAACACCAATCTTATAGCCCAACTGTTCTTTCAGTTTTTCTGTAATTGTTTCAAATGCTACTGTCTTGCTTGTGTCCATGTTGATTACACCACTGTATGTCTTATTTCCTGTAGAAATAGATGTTGCTGTGGATGCCGAGTCCGGACAGAAAGATGTACTGTCAAAAGTCTGTGCAGAACCAGTAACAGGGAAATTCATAAAAGATAACGCCTGTGTCTGAACGCCGCCATCACTTGCCTTTGCTCCCAAATAGTAAGAAGCAGACTGCACCTGTGGGTAACTCATACCATCACCAATGAATAAAAAGATATACTTTGGCATATTCTTATTTACTGTACTTACGCTTGCTGCACCTTCTGCTGCATATGCTTCGTTTGTTACCTCTAAGGTTTCATTCTTTGCAGAAGTATCTGCAGTCTGTCCGCATCCAACTAATGTAGAAGCCATAAGAATTGCAGACATCATAGTTGCTGTTGCTTTGTGATTGAATCTCTTCACTTCTCTTCTCCTCTTTTCTTAGATACTTATCTTTTCATTTACACTTGGCATAACGTTTTGTCATGCTTATAAAGGAATTCTAACCACTCTATGTAAAGACAGCTATCATGCTTATGTATAATTTATGTAAAAAAAGCGTTGCTTAACTTCTTATTATTCCACTTCCCGTAAACGTTCTACGATGGACTTCTTTGCTGTATACTTGTACACAACAAGCGGCACCAAAATACCAAGTAAACTGAATATTAGAGCTGCAACGAGAATCGGCATACTTGTAAATCGATACGTAAAGAACCAGAACATATCATTAAGCAGATTCTTCAAGAAAGGAGTTGTAAGTATAAATAGCATAAGTGCTACTCCTATCGAGCCAAGAGCATAGCATAAGCCTTCTATCACCAACATCCTTTTCAACTGCCCTCCTGTCATACCAACAGACTGTAATACAGCAAATTCCCGATGTCTTGCCATAATTCCTGTCAAAATGGCATTGCAAAAGTTCAACACCCCAACCATACCAGCAATAAAGCTTAATGCTGTGCCCATAAGCAGGAACATAGTTCGAAATGACTCAAATTCTTCTTCATATATTTTCTTACTCTCTTGTAAATCGATACGTAAAGAACCAGAACATATCATTAAGCAGATTCTTCAAGAAAGGAGTTGTAAGTATAAATAGCATAAGTGCTACTCCTATCGAGCCAAGAGCATAGCATAAGCCTTCTATCACCAACATCCTTTTCAACTGCCCTCCTGTCATACCAACAGACTGTAATACAGCAAATTCCCGATGTCTTGCCATAATTCCTGTCAAAATGGCATTGCAAAAGTTCAACACCCCAACCATACCAGCAATAAAGCTTAATGCTGTGCCCATAAGCAGGAACATAGTTCGAAATGACTCAAATTCTTCTTCATATATTTTCTTACTCTCATAATCATACATAGGCTGTACCTTCTCTGTATAATCCTGTAGGTATGCTTCTATCTCATCACATGCACTATCCTTAACATCAAATGCATAATACATAATGTTATCCGTCTGTGTATCCTTGATAAAAGCATCTGCCCCTAGAATATATTCATTTCTACTATAATATCGATAACTCAAGTTATTGGGCAAAACCACCTCAGCTACCACTTCATATTCTACATCATGATACTTGCTTGATCTCCCCGTAAATAGCTTATTGGTAAGATCTTCACCCGCTGCATATACTTCTCCTGTTTCCGGATTATAATATTCGTATTCTTGTGTATAACGAATGGTTACCTTATCACCTGCTTTCGCCCAATGAGTGTCCATTTGCGGATTTCCATAATCATCTGCCAGATAAACTGCCGCAATGTAATTACCCTCTGTATATAATTTGGAAATATCACCGGATAAAACCTGTAGCTTACCAAGACAGAACGGTTCCATACCATAAAGCTGCACCGCATCCTGAATAAGTCCATTCTCTTTATGCTGTAAAGCTACCAATTGATTAATCTCTTCTTCCGATAACCATCTGCCTTGCCACTTCCTATAACTCTCTTCCGTTACGAACTGACTGCCACGATATGCCCCTGCATAAGTACAACCACCATCCAGTATTCCATCCATGTCCTTTATCTCAGCAATCATTTCCTCTGTAAGACGCTGTTCCTCCTGGAAGCCGCCCGCTCCAAGCACAGACTGAAAATACCTTGCATCCGCTACTTGAAAATCAACTACCACATTTCTTAAATACTTATCCATATCAAATCCATTCGTAAAAATCACGGTAATTTGAAACAATGCAACTGCTAAAGATAAGGATAACATTGTAATCACTGTCTTTTTCTTATTTCTTCCCAGATTAGCAAATGCCATTCGGGTAACCGAAGCACCTTTTCTTGCCTTACGCTTCTTCTTAATTCCGCTTCCCTCGGTATAACGAAGCGCTTCCATTGGTGACACACTGGCTGCCATTTTCGCAGGCTTTCTACAAGAAAAGAAAACCGTTACCAGTGAAAATACTACCGCCCATATAAAAATCCATGGACTTACGGATAAATCACTACTATGTATGCCGTCTAAATTATTTAACACAACTGGTGTCAATACTGCACCAATACCATATCCTGCAACTAGACCAATGGGAATCCCAATTCCCGAAAGTACGAGTGCCTGAATTCTTACCATTCGTCGAATCTGTTTTCCTGTCGTTCCAATTGTTTTTAACAGCCCATAGGAACGAATGTCATTTGATATTGATATCTGAAAAACATTATAGATAATCAAATATCCTGTAAATACAATCAGAACAAGAACCACAACAAGTGCTACAACCGTTCCTGCATCCATTCCGTCTGATAGCTGCGCCGTGACATACCCCCAATTTACACCAATATCGATATAATTCTCACCTTCTGTACGACTGTTGCTCTGATATCCATGACGATTTAAGATTGTTTGCAAATCCTTTTCAATATGTGCAGCACTTTTCAACATAATGTCCATATTATAAGTGCCTGTCATCCCATCCATTCCCTGCGTATCCAGATCTGCATAAATCTCCTCTGCCCGGCTTTGTGGTATCAATACATGACTGGCATAAATCGCTTCATCATATTCCCACCAGCCACATAAAGTAAACGTTTGTGTCGTTTCTATACCATCTACTTCAAAAGTCATTGTAAATTGAGTTCCAAGTTTTGGTTCCACGCCTAATAGCTCCAACACCCTGGTATCCGTTGCTGCCTCATTCGTATTTTCTTCTGGTAAATTCCCTTCCTCTGGTTCGATATACATCCACTTCGCTGCATTTGTATCACAATAACTTATTTCTACATGTGCCTTATGAAATGGCACATGTATTGGCATACCCACAAAACGTCTTAAGCTGTACTCCTTAATCAGCGAATCATCCTTTAATTCATCAAATTGCTTTTCTGTCAGATTTTTAAACTCACCATGGTTATAGCCGCCTATCTGACGAAAGTTTGATTGTTCAAAACTATACATAATTGACATGACAATCGTAAAAAGTGCAGTAAATAACAATGTCGTTAATGCGATTGCCAAAACCGCAATCCGATTTCTAACCTTTGCGGCTTTCATACTTTTTAAACTGATTGTTCGGATTATTTTCTTATTTGCAACCTTCATATCCTCACCCCCAGCTATGCTCTTGTCACAATCCTGCCATCTTCAATCCGTACAATACGGTCAGCAAGTTGAGCAATCTCTTCATTATGCGTAATCATGACTATCGTCTGTGAAAATTTCTGGCTCGTTACCTTAAGCAAGCTCAATACATCCTGGCTTGTCTTACTGTCAAGATTTCCCGTTGGCTCATCTGCCAGAATAATAGCCGGTTTTGCTGCCAATGCTCTTGCGATTGCTACTCTTTGCTGTTGTCCGCCGGAAAGATTATTCGGCAGATTTTCCAGCTTTTCCTTTAAGCCAAGCGTTTCAATAATAGAATTGATGTATTTCTCATCCGGCGTATTTCCATCAAGCTGTATGGGCAGTAAAATATTTTCATATACATTAAGCACTGGAACCAGATTGTAATTCTGAAATACGAAACCTATCTTTCTTCTCCGAAAAATGATAAGCTCTTCATCTTGTAATTCAAAGATATTTTTCCCTTCAATAAATACTTCCCCATCCGTTGGTCGATCAAGTCCTCCAAGCATATGTAAAAGTGTAGACTTCCCACTTCCACTTGTTCCAACAATTGCTACAAATTCTCCCTGCTCCACATCAAAAGCAACACCATCTAATGCTTTTACAAGATTCTCTCCTGTTCCATAATATTTCTTAAGTTCTTTTGTCTGTAAAACCTTCATGCCTTTTACTCCTTCTTATTACTTACTAATCCTAGTTTTCCCTTCTTCAGAAATACGTTCCTTTGTGATTCTTACTAAACTCTACACTCTAACGCTTTCTAATGATAAAAGATAATGCCAAACGACACACTCCTATCACAGAAAAAAGCCTATGTTTCTCACAACATAGACTTTAACAAAAGAATCTTTCCATATGCTTTCTAAAATATTACAGTTTTGAAAGATTTACTATTTTGTCGGCAAATAGATTTGAAAAATGGTTCCGGGATACTCTTTTGTCTTAGTTTTTCCTGGTGAAATTTTAATATATCCTCCTTGTGCAGATACAATCTGCCTTGCAAGATACAAACCGACTCCAATCCCCTCTTCTCCCATCACATTCCTTCCACGATAAAACCTTCCAAATACTTTTGCACGTTCTTCCTCCGGGATGCCAATGCCTTCATCCTCAATGGAAATACAAAGAAACATTTCATACTTTTGCATTCCTAAGGTAATGATGGAATTCTCTGGTGAATACTTAATTGCATTATCTAGAATATTCCCTAATGCCTCTAATGTCCACTTTTCATCAAAAACTGCCTCAAAGCTTTGATTGTTCTTATTGGTTTCATTCATAAAATCTAAGTTTTCCACATTACTCGTTTTTACTTGCAGGCTGATATTTTTTATCTTTGCTTTTCCATAGTCTTGCTCCATCAGTCTTCTTAACATTCTATCTGTCCTGCCTATGATTGGATTCAACTGAAAAGTTCCACTTTCCAGTCTCGATATCTTTACAAGCGACTGAATTAAAAAGGATAATTTCTCAGATTGTTTTTGAATTTCTTTTACCATTTCAAAGCTCTGGTCATTTAGCTCCTGTTCCTCTAATAATTGTGTATATAACATGATATTAGCTAATGGTGTTTTCGTCTGATGAGAGATATCGGTTACAAACTCCTTAATATTTTGTCTTTCGTCTTCTACTTTTTTCTTTGCTAAAACAGAAGATGTTATAAAGTTCTTCCATTTTACCTCCAACTTTGACAATTCGCTCTCATTATATTTTCCTTCTTCATATGTCCCATTCATAGCAGAATCTATCATATGATTTAATCTGTCAAAGGTTTTACGCATTCCAAATTTTATCATACTTCTCTGTTTACGCCTTTCTCATCTTGATTTCCCACTTCATTTTTCCTATTCTCTCAAATCATGTTTCACTTTCTTTTGATGCTCCCTACATCTTCCATTTTAATTTTCTAACGCCACACATAACCGATTCCATAAACGGTTTGTATGTGTTCTGGCTTCGATGGATTTTCCTCTATCTTATCTCTCAGTCTTTTAATCGTAACAGACAATGCGTTTTCATCTACGAATTCTGCACCATCTGTCCAAACCTTGTCCACAAGTGCCGTTCTTTGCATAATAATATTCTGATTTTCCACCAATATTTTTAACAAGCGTTGCTCCGTCTTGCTAAGTTCTATTTCCTTGCCTTTCACCAAATACTGCATATTCGAAAAATCAAATGTCATGTCTCCCTGCTCATAGCAGCTTGCCCGAAATAACCTTTCATCATGTAATCGAATCGTCTTTTCGATACGTGCCCGAAGCACCATAAGACTAAACGGCTTAGTAATATAATCATCTGCCCCCAATTCCAGTCCCATAACCTCATCAATTTCCATGTCATTTGCTGTTATTATAATAACTGGAAAACTTGATTTCTCTTTTATTTTCCTTAACAAATCAAAGCCATTCCCATCCGGCAAATTGATATCTAATAAGATTAAATCCCATTTTACTTCCTCTAATATCTTTCTTGCTTCCCAAATAGAATAACATTGTATGAACTCATAATCCTCTTTCTTCAATGCCATTACAATTCCCTGATTTAATCCACGGTCATCTTCGATTATTAATATTTTCCTTTTCTTAGTTACCATTTTTCTACCTATCAATTTTACTCACTCTATGTAAATTACTTTTTTTATTCAACCTTTATATTTCATTACTCTAATATACTTTGTTCATGCCTATCCTTTCTTTCTGCAAAAAATTTAAATATAACAAAAGGACTAGAAAATTCTAGTCCTTTTAACGTGCGCTAGAGGATTCGAACCCCCGACCTTTTGGTCCGTAGGAAGTTCTTCGTTATTCTAGCGTAGTTATGTAAGACTGTATATTATTCTTGCATTTTATCGATTAATCTGTTTATGTAGGTTAATTCTCTTGGTTTTAAATATCCTACTTTGCCGTATCCATTATACATGTATTCATAAAATCCCATATAAACTGTTGTAATATCTGTAAGATATTCGTTTTCTTGTGTAGTTGGCATTGATATCCCCCTGCATCTAAGAAAAAAATGCATACATTCATGAATCAATATTGCTAATATTTCTTTTTCTGAAATGGTTGGATTAATATGTATTTCTATTGTGCTTGAGTGTTGTCTAATAGAATACTGACCTGCTATGTTGTCGTTTGGATTTTTGTTGACTACTCGTACATATAAAGCAGCTGGTTTATATCCACAATGTTTTAATATATCAGTTGCTAAAGCTGTTAGTGCAAGTTCATCTGTGTTACAGTTTTGAAATCTTCTAAAAATATTTTGGTCAGGAATATATGTGTAATCTGGTCTTCTAACTTTATTTTGTAATTTATTTATGCATAAACGATATGTGTTTTCACTTGCAAAATTTTTAACTGTGTTATTTTTCGTTTTTTTATAAAGTATAAATATTAGAATTAATGTTACAAATATGACATCTCCGATTACTATATCCGTTCTTGACATGTGCTTCTCCTTTGTATTCTATAATTTGTTTTTTATCCAATCTTCGAATCTGATGATTCTAGCTCCCTGTACTGTGATGTCATATTATTAACTGCCTCTTCCAATCGTCCAATAAATTTTATTTGTTCTCGATCAGGAAGCTTTTGAAATAGTTCTAAGAGTTCTTTCTCATTTTCTGTAAGGGTACTTTTTTGTCCTAATCCTAGTAGTTCGTCTGCTGATACTTGAAAATAGTTTAGTAATATCATTAATTTATCTATTGTAGGCAATGAACCTTTTTTCCACTTTCCTAAAGTGGCTTGTTTTATTCCTGTATCCTTTTCTAGTTGATATCCTGATATATTTCGTTCTTTCATTATATCTAGCAGTGTATCTATAAATTGCATAATACTCCTTTTACTAAACAAAAGTTTACGATTTTATCTTGACTACTAAACTTTAGTGTAGTATATTTTTATTGTAATCAAAAAAACGACACTTTCGCAATTGATTTAACTTTAATTGTAACATGGAAAATTGAAAAAATATATAAAGAATTGCAGTGTCTCGGAAAATAATGGAGGAATAAGAAAATGGCTGGATTAAAGCAGGAAGTTGTTGCACTCTCCGCAACGCAGTATGACATGGTTAATGAAGAAACTGGTGAAATCGTAAAAGGCACTTCTGTTAGATACCTTTTAACAAATACAATGGCACCAGTAGAAGAAAATGGTTTAAAAGGATATAAGCTAGTAAAAACCTCTTTACCTTATGAAGCTTACAAGGAAGTCTTTAAGGAAGTTCCAGGAGTTTATGAAGCTACATTAAATTTCAATATTGATAAAGATGGTGCTGCAAAGATTAAGGCTAGTGATTTTGTATTCAAGAAATCTCTTTTCGCTCCGGTAGCTTCTAAATAGTGAGGTGCTAATATGTCTGGATTAATATTATTGATAATGCTTCTCTTTTCTTTCTGTGTATCAGTAACGGTTGTTGTTGATAAGATTAAAGCAAAAAGAGGTTGATTGCAGCATAGCTGTTAATCATATGTGATTCATTGGCCGGAGCTGTTACGGTTCCGGTCACTTTCTCCAAAAGTTGAGGTGTTTTTATGTTGGATGAAGAAATGTTGAAGTTGTTTATAAAACAACATATAGCTTATAAGCAAGCGGAAAAGGAAGCCCTTGAGAATTATTCCTCTTTGGTCACTAAACTTGATGAAATGGAAGCTGCAAATGAATTTGATAATAGTATTTTTAAAGAGATTGAGCGCGCAGATGCTCTGCATAAAGAAGCTGTAAAAGATACTAATTATCATGCAAGAGCTTGTATGGGTTATCTTGTAAAATGCGGACTTGTTTAGTATATGAATTAGAAAATTACTTAGAAAGATTATATAGATTATGAAAAAACTTAAGAAGCTTGTAGCGGTTGTTCTGCTCTCTCTCACTTTATTTAATTCCATATTTACCAGTTATAGCATAACCGTTCAAGCTGCCGAAGCACTTCCGGTAACTATGAGTGCATTGGAAGCGCTTCTCTCTCTCTTTGGTTTGGAATTAGGACTTGGTAATCAATCCGAATTTTTTAGTAATTCTGAATTTTCGGATTTCGTTACCGCCGTCGCTGGTGGTGAAACAGTTACGTTAGAGCCATATGGAGAAGTTAATTTCAGTGACGGTGAGTCTATCCTGGCATTTATGACCTGGGCATCAGCTTTGACTTATTCTGTTGCAGATGGAAATGTAATGAATGCCGCAAAAGTATTGGATAGTACATCTTATAAGAATTCCGGAACATCTGCTACCAGTGCAATGGAGCAAAAAATATTTAATTATGTTGGAGATTATAACGGATCTTCCGAAGCTTTAGCCGAAGAGGTTCAAAGCACGTTCAGAGTTATTACTGGCGGTGGTGGCAGTGATGATGAGGGTGACGAAGATGATGACGAGGATGATGAAGAGGTTATGACTCCCAAGCGTTGGGATTTATTTACTTCTGTTATGAGTACGTTTTTGTTCGGCGCAAGTGAGGCTTTTAATGGATTCATTGATAAGCTTAGTACGCCGGAAGAAACAGAGTACCAGGATTATTCATCTGCGTTTGATGATGTTTCTGGTTTTGTTCCAGGCGCATCTTTTGGAAAGTTTTCATATATTGCAGATCCAAATTATAGTTCTTATTCAGATTATTATGTAATTGGTTCGGGTTCTCATGAACATGCTCCTCTTGTACAGTTTTTATTAGGATCTGGTTATTCAAATTCAAGTATTTTTTTTATGTATGGCTCTGATGGATATATAAGACTTTATGAATGTACCGATGTAGAAAATTTTGTAATTGAGAAAATTAAATTTAATCTTTTTACTGTTCATGAGAATGGTAAATATTATCATTCTTCACAGCTATATTTTAATCCCGATGTTTCTGGTGATTTTGTAACTTGTGTATTATATGTTCCGTTATTTTCTGATGAAGCGTCTGCAAAAGCGTATTTTACTGAGGGTGATACTTCTGGAATTGAAAATCTTGTAGATGATTCTGCTTATCCTAATTTTAGAAAAACAGCTCCTACAGCTATTTCTACGTTATCTAATACCATAAGCAAGTGGTTGGATACGAATCCGGCGATTGATAATTTTCCGGCTGCTGTCTCTAATATTCTTGATGCGTCTGATCCTGTTGCTGGTACCAGTGAAGCGGTTCCGGCGGTAAATGAAGCTATTGCGGAAACTGCTGGAGTTGATATTGATACGGATGAGGACGCTGATACTGATACAAATACAGGTACTTCAATTAATTATATGGGTATCTTAGGTCAGATATTGGCGGCAATTAAAGCAATTGCTAGTCAGGTATGGCAATTTTTTCAAGATCCTATTGGTGCTATTGTTCAGGGAATACAAGATTTGATTGACTTATTGAAAAATCTATGGATTAAATTGGCGAATTACCTTGAAACTATTATAGCCGCTATTACTGCTCTTGGAGAAGGAAATAATCCTAATGGTCCTATAAATCCAGATGGTGATGATAATTCTGGCGGAACGGTTAACCTTTTGAATGGTGTTCTGCTTTTAATATACATATTATTTAAGTTGCTCATGATTTTTTTACATCTATTGGAATTTATTGTAAATGTTTTTAAGATTCCGGCAACGCCTGGATTTATCGGGGATAGTGATTTTGCAACTGGATTTAATTATATAAAAACGGTTAAACTCTCCCCTCTTGATATATCAATTTATGATTTTCTGATGGGATTAATACATATAACTTTAATATTTTCTGTTGTAAAAGTATTGAAAAAGCATATTGATAAATTGCACGTTTAGAGGTGTTATATGAATTTACTTGAAGGATTAGAAAACATTGGTTCAGATCTGCTTGACTTCTTCCAGACGTTTGTAGATATGATTGTTAATGCTATATCTGCTATGCAAACTTTTTATGTGCTGCTTGATGAATTTGATACACGTGTTGTGGCTATGGTTGATGAATGTGGTACCAATGAGTTTACTGGTCTTCCTGTTAAGGAAGCTATTGGAACGTTTCGCTATGTGGTTGGTGATGTTATTTTTTATTTGATATATTTGGTTGTTTTGTTTGGTTGTCTGTGGACTATATTCAAGCTTGTAATACTTATCTACGCTAAAGTAAAAGAATTTACTTCCCAGCTTTCCGGTGGCATTACTAGCAAAGCACAATTTTCAACTTTGCTTTCAAAAGTATTTAGGTTGTAAAGGAGTATCGTATTGCGTGGAGATTATTTCGCTTATTATCCATATTATTTATGTAACAACTGGTTAAAGCTCCACGGCTTTTGTATGTATCGGTTACGAAAAATAAAAAGTGTATCTCAAAAATAATGCTGCAGCTTCTGATCTGGATTTTTCCTGCAGAAAAATTGAGATACAGAGAGGATAGTTATGTTTGTTAAATTAATAAAAGTATCAATATTTTGCATATTTATTTTTCTTTTGTGCTTCATTTTTCTGTTTGTTTATTGGTTGTTTGGAGACTATGGTGTATTTTTTAAGTTTGTAAGGATTTAATGATGGATTTAGTAAAGTTGATTTTATTCCTGGTAGCTATGGTTTTTATAGTGATAGCTTTGACTGTTGGTTATTTTATTGGTACCGGAATTGTAAAGCTGGATGTAGTTATCACTATGGTTATTATTGGATTCGCGTTTTATCTGGCATTTACGTATTGGTTTAACCAGGTATTCGAGGAACGTGATTGGATTTAGATATAAATTGGCCATTTATATACATTGTAACTCGTTAATAAGTTTTTATGAAAGGATTAGGAGAAAATGCATACATTTTTGTTAGCTGCTGAGACTACAACGCTTGAACTTAACTTTGACCCTTCCCAGATGTTTGCCTACACCAATGTTATTACTAGTTCCATGATGCCTCTGGTTTATATTTCTGCTGGTTTCGCGTTAGGTTTCACAATCATATACGCACTTAAGAATGCATTCTCCGGCGGTGTAAGACTGTAGGAGGTGACTGTTTTGGAAGAAAAAGAATCTACTGCTCTGTCTGAGGTCTCTCAAGATGCAGGTGACGATTCCGAAGTACAAGATTCAGGAGGTGGCTCTGATGAGTCTGAAGTACACTCTTCTACATCCAGTCAGGAGTATCAGGAAGAAAACAAAGAGGATTCTGAGGAAAAGTCTACGGACAGCTCTTCGGAGTCTTCTGAGGATTCTTCTAAATCTCTAGAGGATGAAGAGGAAGAAACTGTAAAAGAAACTTCTCCAGATGCTTCTGAGAGCGATTCTGAGACGTCAGAAGAAGCTGAGAGCGATTTATCCGAAGAAGATACGGAAAACTCTTCTGAGGAAGAATCTGAAAGCTCTGAGGACACAGAAGAAGATACGGAAGAAGAATCCGTGGAAGAAGAAACAACGGAAGAAGCTACTACGGAAGAAATTGTTATTGAAGATGGAATTGTTTTATACGGTGAAAATAGTGATCTATTTCCGTTGTATGAGTCTTATGATGAATTTCTTGCATCTCCCGTATATGTAACACGTTATGAATATGAAATATTGAATAGATTGGAGTTTTTGCAGTATGCCTTGGTTTTGCAGGTAGCTCTTATTTTTTTACTCATTTTTTTGAAAAAATAGGTTGTTTTTAAGAGAGGATGTGTTGATATGGAGCTGTTAACTTGGTGCTGCTACTACTTTGCTGCCATCGTTGTATTCAATGTCTGTTTGAACGCTGTCAGTGCTGCTACGGATTTGGTAAAGATTAAGATAGTCGGCAAATTGTAGAAACGAGGTACGAAGTCATGTATGGAATTGAAATAAACGCATTTAATTATGCGGCTGTGTTCGGTGTAGCGTTTGGCATGTATATCGTAACGAATATCGATGTAATTGCCCAAGATGCTGTAACGTTTGTGAAAGGTTGGAGAACGTAAATGATATATCAAATTACAGATAGTGGTGTCCGATCAGCTCGGACGTTTAAAGAATTTAATAACAAGTATCATGTGCTGTTAGAAGAGTCTGAATGTACGCCCTGTGGTGGAGATTTAGTTGTGTATTGTAACAGCCAGGATATTGATTTTTTACAAGATAAAGCCCGTGTGAGCAATATTATGTTCGGAAACTTCTTCCGGAAAGATAATTCGGCGAAAGTCTTTGGAATCGTAAATATTATTCTTACGGCGCTTGTCCTGTTTACAAAGTGAGGTGTGAGTTATGGCGGATATCGACTTTCAAAAGATTCTGGATGGAATGAGCGCAGGCAATCAGAGCAATGATCCTATTCGCTCTATCTATGACATCCTGCCGACGTATGATGAAACTCAGCAGCATTTACTCTTTCAGGCATTCTACTACATCGAAAAATATAACCTTGAAGATATGCGTGCTATGTTCTCTACGTTCGACGGTGTCATGATGAGGAATAAGAATCTTGGCCTGTTGTCAAGCAAAGTCCTACAGAACCTTCTGAGCGCATATACACAGAATGAATACCTGCGTGGAATAAAGGTAAGCACGTTGAACAATGTTTCCGACGTCCAGCAGACTTGATGCAGCGAAAACAGAAATGTTGTTCGGTAAATTATCGTCCGCACTCCCCGGCTTCCTTAAACCGCCCAAAAATGCCTTGGAAGGCTGGCACAAAGCACTTAATAAGCTAGGCATAGCAATGCCCAGCGAATTTAGTGCGGCTGCCTGGTCGTGGGAAGTAGTGTGTAGCTAGTAACTTTGCGGCTGCGAAGTATAAGGGATACGGAGGAAAGCAAAAGTTGATCCAAACGGAAAGCCACGGAGCAATTCAGCGCTCGTTGCGTAGGCATTGCCACGCTAACGGCGACACGGGCGGGTGCGCCGGGTTTAGGGGCGCTGCAATGGCAGGAATCCGCAGGGCTGAGGCAACCAGGGCGCGGTAGTGTTTTTTATTATTATTACAGACTCGGGTTAGCGGCTTAGTGGGTGAGAGTCGGAGCTTGCGGGAGTGAACACGGGAAGAAAGGAGTTGATACTATGCCTGGTTCCATATTAGGAATTTATGGCCAGCAGCGTAGCGGAAAGACATTGATAGCTTATAAGCTGGTAAAGTCGATGTGTGAGCTTGCGCATCGACAGGGTGTAGACTTGCGCGTCTACACCAATCTGTATTGTCCTGAGGATGCAAACTGGATATACGTAAACAGTATGGATGAGCTGCCGTTAGATTTGGAGCCTAAGGTCGTTCTGATCGACGAAATCTATAACGGCTGCGATGCCCAGGACTACAGAAAACTGAAAGATATATCCATCTTCATCAATACTATCGGTAAACAGAATTGTTTGTTCGTCTTTACCAGTATTGATGCGCAGATGGTCTATAACCGCATCCGTAACCAGATGAGCGTCTGCGTCCTTGTAAAGAGCAGCGCGACACATATACATTATAAGTTTCTGTATATGTCTACCGGGAAGGAAGTGGATTTCGTCGTGGAGAAGAATGAAGAGCTGTTCCGCAATGTAAAGTATGACACAGACTTCATTCCCCCAGACTTCGACTGGGGGATGAAGTCGTGGAAGGAAAAGCTCGAAGCCTTCTATCGCGACAACTACGGAATGACAATCAATCTGTAAATTCTCCCTCGAGGTCTGGCTGGATGCGTGCAGCGCGGAGCGCGCACGCAACAGGCGACCGGAGTGGTTACAGACGGCGTTATGTTGCAGAAGCACGAGCGCGCAGCGCGAGTAGCTTCTATATATACTTGACAATAGCAACATAACTTGCCCCAAAAAAGCCAAGAGGTCGTTTTTCAATGTACAATTTTATGTTAAAAGAATACAACAACGGTACATTGCAATTAACGTTTTACAGTAGTCCTATTCGATTAAAAGATGACCGTTATAGACCATGTACAGATGTTCAGGGTGCATCCTTCTTTGATGAACCTTCAAGATGTTTTGATGACTGTGATGATTTGTATACCTTAAATCCTTTTGTTGCTTTCGAGGATAGATATAAGGTTTCTATTATCCGAGAAGAAAATGAGAGTGCAGAACTGGATGAAGTAATATGTCTGACGGATGAGGAACTTGCTGAGAAAAAAGATAAGTCGCTTCGCAGTTCAATTAATCGGTCTAAGCGAATGATTTATGACTATGGACGTTCTAACATATGGGATTGGTTTTTCACATTTACATTTGATCCGGTAAAAGCATTTGATACTTTCAATTATGAGGAATGCAAAAGTAAGGTTACGAAGTGGTTTCATCATATTCGGGAAAGATATTGCAAAGATATAAAGTATTTGATTGTTCCCGAACAACATGAATCTGGTGCCTGGCATTTTCATGCACTGGTATCTAATTGTGGTTTTGAGGATGATGATACAGGATTAACGTTTGTGAAGGCCGTGAATAATCAAGAATATTTGAAGATTAATGGTGAGTACATATATAACGCAAAAGGGCAGCATGTCCCGAATAAATATTTTGGTCAATATCTTAGGACAAGCTACCCAGATGGAAATTTTATCTACAATATCAAAGAATTTAAAAGTGGTTTTTCCACGGCTACACGTGTGACTGACACAAGAAAAGCGGTATCCTACATCGTTAAATATATTACAAAAGAATTATGTGAAATTACACTTGGAAAACGTAGGTATCTACCATCGAACAATCTTGAATTGCCAAAGAAAAAATATGTAATGTGTGGAGCTGACCACTTAGATACAATTCTCTCAGATATAGAGTACAACTATGACGTCGAATTGTCAATTGACTGCATCAAAACGTATATTGTTGATGTTCCAAATTACTATAATGCGATAACAGTTTTTGAATTTAATCCTAAAGAAAAGAAGCTGCAATATTCGTGATGTATCTCAAAATCATTTTTGCAGCAACGTGATCTGGAAAAGCCGGTTCGAAAAATGAGATACATGAAAGGAAAAAGTGAATAATGAATTTATATTATTTGGATAAACAAATTAACAATTTAGCAGCAAAGCGCAAACGGACATGTGCAGAACAGACTCGTCTGTGTTCGATGCTCCAGGATGCTCAGGCTGCTGGTTGTACAATCAGCTATGATAAAGAATTATGCAAATATAACATTACTGGGAGGAAACAAGATGGCTGAGTTTTTAAGTCTTAAAGAAGCGTATGACCTATTTATTGAAGACAGGAATGCTTACTGTGTTGACCCTACTGTCAGAAATTATAGTAATACGCTCCGATATTTTATCACTTACATGAAAAGTAAATATGATGCTAAAGCAGAGGAATTAGATGTAAATGATATAACTGTTCACGATTTGAATAAGTATTCTATCTATCTGAAAAATAAAGTCAGAAATGATAATAATAGTTATTTTAAGTCTGATACTACTACCCTAATCTCTTCCAGGACTCGGAAAGATTATTTGAAAGATACCGTTGCGTTTTTGAATTTTCTGCATGATAACGAATACATCGAAAAGAATCCTGCTAAGAAGTTCAAATTTCCTCGTGTTGAGACTCAGCCCGTGGAACCATTAACTGATTTAGAAGTATCTCTTATTGATGATTGTTACAATGAAAATACAAAACTTGGTGCACGTAACCTTGCAATTATACATTGTATGCTTGATGAAGGTATGCGCTCCGGTGAAGTGCAACGCCTGAAACGTAAGGATGTAAATTTCACAGAAAATTATATAGTAATCCGTAAAAGTAAGAATAACAAAGGGCGAATCATTCCCCTTGCTGCTGTTCCCAGACATTATTTGAAAACATATTTGAATAAACTCGATAGAGATCTGGCTGATGATGATTATGTTTTTTCTGTGAATAGCGGTGAACCAATCACGGAAGATGCTATAAAATGTTTCTTCCAACGATTAAAGAAAGCTTCCGGAGTAACCCGGATATATCCGCATCTGCTCCGTCATACATTCGCTACTTCTTTTATTCTTGGTGGCGGTGACTTGGAGTTCCTGCGAATCTATATGGGGCATAGCTCCATAGAAACTACACAGAAATATTTGCACCTGGCCAACAATATGCGTTTCATGAAGAACGTGTATCAGTTGGATAAGTGCTTCTTGAAAAAATTTTATTAAATACAGATTGGAGAAAAAAACGATGAATATGATTGATTTTAGCGATGTTGCTGTTTTCGATTGTGAAACTACTGGATGGTGAGTTTATGAATGATGAATTGGAGCATAGTGAATTAAAAAATAATGCTAAAAGATTAGCTTATACGTTGTATTGCGTGGAAAAAGATGATGTTCTAATTGGTTTCTTATCCAGGAAATTGAATTATGAACCAAGACAGCTAAAGAAAGATATGTTTGATATCTGGATGTTTATTAAATCTTTGTGAGGTGATTGTGATGTTTTATATATGTTTTGGATGTGCATTTTTGATGTTGGTGGCAATATTTTTGATTTATAAGCGTATTTAAGCTTGTTTATTAAATTTTTACGAGGTGATTTTATGGCTATAATAATAGGTTCTGAAAGTGGTTTTATTGGTGATACTGATAATGGTTTTGATTTGTTTGCGTATGTGAAGTAGCAACTTGCAAAACAATGTTATATGCAACATAGAATACAAGATCCTGATTTTGTTGATATTATTGAATCTTATTGGATGGATGAAGATTCTGATGCATTCTGTGTTGAATATGCTAGTGGTTGCGTTTGGTCATATACCTGCATTGACGAAGGTTATGAAGGAATGCAAAAGAAACATATTAATCAAGGTAATTGAATAAGAATTTAGGTGATAAAAATGAAATGTGAAAATTGCGGACATTTATGTAGTGAAGGATATGAATACCCTGAATATTATTGCGAATTAGGTATTGCTGATAATCCTAAATATGAAAAATATGATACTGGAGATGGTTGTACTGTTCCAAAGAGAAAAAGAATTGAGATATGCAAGGAACTTACACCAAATGAAGAATTTGATAATCTTTGGTGGAATGAATATTTAGAGAAAAAAAGCTACAATTAAGGATTTTAAGGAGAGAAAGAAAAATGATAGGAATTTATTTAGGTAGTATTATTTTTGTCATAGGTGCGGTCATGATATTATTTATAAACAGAAATGTACAAGTGCCTATGAGCGGTGACTTCTGGGATATGCCTATGAGAATAAAAATCGGAATACTATTTATAATTTTTGGAATTTTATTAGTATGTGCTAGTGTTATGTTTATGCTTATTACAAATCCCGTTGATTTTTTAAGATAATAGATAAGGATTTTATGAGGCAATTGAAATGAGTGATAGGAAAACAATTAATAAATCTATCCGACTTACTCCAAAGGTTTATAATTACATAGACTCTCATCCAGGTAATGGATTTAATGAAAAATTTGAAAATATTATCTTGGAAGCAATGGAGTTTGAATCTGAACGGAAGAAACGGCTGCAATACCTTGATGATCGAATAGATGGTAAGTTGGAACAAATATCTGTATTAGAGGATAAGATAAAGGCATTGGATAAATTTTTGTTGGTAGCTGTTAGAGCTAGTGGTGTATTAAGAGAATTGGAAAAAATAAGAAATGAGATTGTATCTCAAAAATGAAGCTGCAGCTTCCGATCAGGAATTTCCCTGGTGAAAATTTGAGATACAAAACAAAAGGACTAGAAGCTTCTAGTCCTTTTAACGTGCGCTAGAGGATTCGAACCCCCGACCTTTTGGTCCGTAGCCAAACGCTCTATCCAGCTGAGCTAAGCACACATAT
>CAYUKO010000020.1:0-34211 GCA_964445375.1 uncultured Roseburia sp. | reverse complement strand
ACATCTGTGTTGGATGATATTCATTGGTCAGACCATTCCATACCGGAACACCTGCATATTTTGCAAGTTCTTCTACGATAGTCTGTTCAAAACCTCTATATTCAATACCCTCGTACATTCTTCCAAGTACTCTTGCGGTATCTGCAATGCTTTCTTTCTTACCAATCTGGGAACCTGCTGGATCAAGATAAGTCGTTCCCATTCCTAAATCATGGGCAGCTACTTCAAAGGAACATCTGGTACGTGTACTTGTCTTCTCAAAAATCAATGCAACATTCTTGCCTCTTAATGTGTCATGGGCAATTCCGTTTTTCTTCTTTTCCTTATAAGAAGCTGCAAGATCGATTAAATACATAATCTCTTCTGGTGTGAAATCCTTTAATGTTAAAAAATGACGTCCTTTTAAATCCATAATTCTCCTCCTTTTCTGCCAGGACCGAAATCAAGGCATGCACGTTTTTAAAACGCTACTTTTCCATTCTACTACGTTTTCTTAACATGGGCAAGAACAGAACGAATCGAGCACAAAAAATGCAAGCCATTTCGACTTGCATTTATCTTATTCTTATCCTTTACCAGAAAACATGGTTTCCGATTACAATTCCTTCTTTTGTTCCTACTCTTCTAAAATGAAGGGCATCTCCGACATTACAGGTACCATTGATTACATCCTGTGCTGCCTGTCTACAGGACTCCTTGATATTACCGCTCAAAATCAGTCTGTCAAGCTTTCCTGTACATGCCGGTGTAAATTGTCCTGATGCATAAATAACATCGGTAATGGTGTTAGGATAACCACCACATCTGACACGGTTCATAACAACGGAACCAACTGCAATCTGTCCGTCATATGCCTCGCCACCAGCCTCACACTGAATCAACGCTGCAAGGATATCTACTTCTGATGCTGACGCAAGAACTGCTGCTTTCTGCTCATTTCTCTTAGCTTCTTCCTCTGCTGCCTGTCTTGCACGAATCACTTCCATGGATTCTGCAACATCGATATCAAACTCAACCTTCACATATTCCGCAGATACATATCCGGTTGTTCCTTCGTAACTTATTTCTACCCAATCACCCTGCTCTTTTATAGCTTCTACTGCTTCGCCTTCTGCCAGAAGTCCAAGTACTCCTGCCTCAAGACCAGGCTCTTTTCTTACTCGTAAAGTCTCCGTCTGAGAATAAGCTGTCATAATTCCAACTTCTTCTGCAAGCTTCTGAGCTTCCTCTCCAAAATACAAATACTCATCCTTAATCCAGCCAGCGATATCACCAGACTGAATCTTTGTCCAGCCGTCCTTACGCTCCAGAATGTGTCCTCCACAATCCTTATAAAGAACGCCAAGCTTTTCTGCTTCCTGATTCGCTTCCTCTCGGATGTTCACGTATTCATTTACCTTTGCCATGACAAGTGTGGAATCTTCCCTCTTTGTCAATGTTTTTACTGAAATCGCTTCTGTCGTATTACTCTTTACAAGCTCTACGATTTCTTCATCAGCCATAGCAATGTCCATATCCAACAAGACTGCTGCTCCGGCACTTAATTGTACTGCTTCTGTTTTCTGGTCAACTTCTTCGATTTCCTCTTCCATCTGTACCTTTTCTGTCTTCGTTTCTTCTGCTAACAGATTCATAGGTGTTGTAGATAATACCACCGAAAGGCTTAGTAAAGGAAAAAGACCTTTCCACATTCTGCAATTCGCTTTCATACCAATCTCCATGATTTCCATAATTACTTAGGAAATTATTTCTTCTTTGTTTACATATATTATACATCACTATAACAAATGTTACATCTTTATTAACATTCATTACGATTTTATATGATACCAAAGAGTCCGCCACTTGTCAAGTGTCGGACTCTTTTTCTTGTAAAACATCTATATTCTGATTTTTCACTTATAGATTCTTGGACTTCTCCACGCATGCCCCAATCGCTTCCATAACAGCCGCACGGAAACCTTTTTCCTCTAATACTTTTACAGCCTCAATCGTGGTTCCTCCCGGTGAGCATACCATATCCTTAAGCTCTGCAGGATGCTTTCCTGTCTCTAATACCATCTTGGCACTTCCAAGAACGGACTGTGCTGCGAATTCATAAGCCTGTGCTCTTGGCATTCCGGCAAGTACAGCAGCGTCTGCCATGGCTTCAATAAACATAAATACATAGGCAGGTGAGCTTCCACTAACACCAACAACGGCATCCATAAGATGCTCAGAAACAACACTCGCCTTGCCAAAACTGTTCATAATATCTAATGCCAATGTCTCATCTTCTTTGGTTGCTGATGCATTTAAACAGATTGCCGTACATCCCTCACCTACAAATGCAGGTGTATTTGGCATACAGCGAACCAGACGGATCTGCTTTGCAAAAGCCCCTTCAATCCATGCAACTGTCTTACCTGCAACGATAGAAATCACAAGCTTGTCCATGGTTACTTCGCTCTTGATTTCCTCAATCACTTCCGGTAAAAAGATAGGCTTTACTGCAAAAACAATAATATCCGCATTCTTTACAACCTCTTTGTTATCTGCATAAGTTGTGATTCCAAATTTCTCCTTTGCAAGATCAGCCGTAGCCTGCATTTTGTCAGAACCGATTATATCTTCCTTTGTGTACAGTCCCTTTCCTAAAATACCGCCAATCATAGCAGTTGCCATGTTTCCTAAGCCAATAAATCCAATTTTCATTTGTGTATCCTCCTAAATTAATTGTTTACGTTATTTCCTCTGTCTTGCTGCCTCATACATCAAAATGGATGTAGCAATTGCGGCATTCAGGGATTCAACCTGTCCCTGCATTGGTATCTTAATATATTGTGTTGCGCTGTCTGCTGTTTCCTTTTTCAGACCATTTCCTTCATTTCCAATCAGGAATGCCGTTCCTTTCTGATAATCCGCCTCATCATAGCATACACTATCACTCAAATGTGCTGCATATACCGCAATGCCACGGTCTTTCAACTCTGAAATACTTGCCTGTATATCATCTGTGTAAATATACGGTACTCGATAAATAGAACCCATGGTAGCACGAATGACCTTTGGGTTAAACAAATCCGCTGTTTCTCGAGTCATGATAACGCCATCAATCCCTGCACCTTCACCGGCACGAAGAATCGTTCCCAGATTTCCGGGGTCCTGAATATTTTCCAAAACAACCAGCAATGGATTTTCCTTTTGAAGCAATTCCTTCATTTCATAGTGTGGACACTTTAACACACTTAAGATACCCTGTGGTGTCTTCGTGTCCGAAATCTTCTGAAATACCTCATCCGAAACGACCTCATATGGCTGCGCCTTCAATTCTTCCTGAAAACTGCACTTTGCAAGAAATGATTCAGAAACATAAACTTCCCGAATCCAGCTCTTTGGTGCTTCCACAAACATCCTTGGTCCCTCTACCAGAAAGACATCCTCTTCTCTTCGAAGCTTTGCTTTTTGACTCAAAGCAACCAGTTTCTTTATCCTGTTATTTGTTGTACTTGTAATCATTTGTCACTATACCTTTCCATAATCGGTGCATTTACCTATTCTTTCTTTTGGCGAGCAATTTCGAACGTATTCACACTCTCATGAAGATTTACTCTTCCTTATAAACCTGAGATTACTTCATACCGCATAGTATAGCACATTTCCCAATATTATGTATAGCAATAGACACGAAAAAGGAATGCTGTATATGCATTCCTTTCTATATTATATGTTCCTAATTCTGTTTTAATTCCTCAGCACTTTGATTTAATTGATTAATCATACTGCTGACATTTTCAATACTTCTCAGATTCGATTCACAACCTTCCAGCGTAGTGTTCGCCTCTGCCGTTATCTCTTGTGTCACCGCTGAAACATTCGAAATGTTATCGACAACTAAGCGATTTGCATTCTCCACAGTTGTAACTACCCTTTGT
The DNA here is from genome assembly GCA_964445375.1 of uncultured Roseburia sp. Lineage (GTDB taxonomy): Bacteria > Bacillota > Clostridia > Lachnospirales > Lachnospiraceae > COE1. Next base: position 30,297 of record CAYUKO010000020.1, on the reverse strand, counting down.
AATTGTGTTACTTCTTGCATGATTTCCTTTGTATTATCACGAATGACATCAAAGCTCTTTGCATTTTCTTCTACCAATTCTCCCTGCGTATGATTACTTTTTAGCATCTCATCAACGGACTGATTCACTCGATCCAAAGACTCTCTTATATCTGCAATAAGCTGAACAATCTTTCCTGTCGCATCCTCCGTTTGCCCTGCTAGACTTGTAATTTCCGATGCAACAACTGCAAATCCTTTTCCTGCCTCACCTGCTCTTGCTGCCTCAATACTTGCATTCAAGGCTAACAGTTCCGTCTGCGATGCTACATCATTAATTAGCTCCACAATACTTCCCATCTGTTCTGACTTACTCCGAAGTTCTGTCATCTCTTCTGCAACCAGATTATTTATCTTCTCTGTATTCTCAACATGTCCAAGCAAAGATGCCATAATCTCCTGTCCTTTTTTCAGACTATCCTCTGAATTCAGCGCACTATGATATACCGCCTCTGTTCCTTGTCCAACCTTCTGTATATGCTCATCAATCTCACCTGTATGCTCCTGCTGGGTAATGACTGCCTGTGCCGCTGTATTGGCTCCTGTTGAAAGATTCTCCATTGCAATCTTTGTTGTCTCAATCGAATCTCTCAATGCAACCGTTTCCTCTGCCGCATGCTGCATATTCTGTCCCATAACATCTGTAATCTGTCGAATTTTACTTAATAATTGTTCGGATTGTTCCTTTTCCTTCATTGCCTTCTGGACATTAGCATCATTAATCTGGGAAATCTTGTTAAGTGACATAACTGCTAATATAACAGATAACACCAGACACGCTATAACAATCTCCATCTCTGTAATATAAATGGGGGTAAGCTCACCTCGCATAATAGTGATCACAAGCCGCACAATATTAATTGCAACTGCGGATATACCCAGCCCAATAGATACTTTCTTATCCATATATACAATTAAGACCAGAAAAATAACTATCACGTAACAAAAAGACGTATTCGTTGTTGTTCCATACATAACATAGCAATAAAGAAACGAAAAACCTATTGCCAACACATAACGAATAGGAACGGAATCCTTTTTCTTAAAATATAACAAAAAAGCTCCCAGGATTGGAATCACACAAAGTGAAACAATAATCAGGTAAGAGGCTATTGTTCTGCCCCCCTTTAATACCTCAATAAAATATGCCACCGCAACTACCATATTCATTATCGTTGTCCCAATTAATGCTACTTTATTTCTACTTTGATCCGCAATTGTTTTGTTTGTATAATCCATATTTTCTCCTTTCTTTTCAGATATTTATACTTCATTTTATCATTTATCTAAAATTACGACAAGCAATTTCCTAGCACAAAAAAACGAGACAATCCTTCTTGTCTCGTTTTCATTATTCCTATTGACTTTTATTATCTGGAAAGCTTCTTGCAGATTTCAAACTGGTACTCATCAATACCCTTTGTCATATTTAATGCTTCCTCGATATCATAATCAACAAATTCACCATGCTTATAAGCAACGACTCTGTTAGACTTACCCTGACAAAGGATATCAGCTGCATAAGCACCCATAATAGACGCATAGAAACGATCCTTACAGGTTGGATTTCCACCTCTCTGCATGTAACCAAGAATGGTTGCACGTGTTTCAATACCAGTTGCTGCTTCAATTCTCTTAGCCATAGAGGTAGAATGTCCAATACCTTCTGCATTGATGATGATATGATGTGTCTTACCACGTTTTCTACTCTGAATGATATTGTTGATTAATTCCTGCTCATTGTAATCATACTTCTCTGGAAGAAGGATATCCTCTGCACCATTTGCAACACCTGTCCAAAGCGCGATGTATCCTGCATCACGTCCCATTACTTCGATGATAGAACATCTTTCATGAGAAGAAGAGGTATCTCTTACCTTGTCAATGGCTTCCATCGCTGTATTGATAGCAGTATCGAAACCGATTGTATATTCTGTACATGCAATATCAAGGTCAATTGTTCCAGGAACACCAACGGTATTGATACCATTTCTTGCTAATGCCTGTGCGCCACGGTAAGAACCGTCTCCACCGATAACAACAAGACCATCAATTCCATGCTTACGGCAAAGGTCAGCTGCATGAGCCTGAACCTCAGGATCCTTCATCTCTAAACAACGAGCTGTACCAAGAATGGTACCACCCTTCTGAATAATATCAGAAACACTCTGTGGCTCTAAATCTATAATCTCTTCATTGAGAAGTCCTGCATAACCTCTCTTGATACCTTTCACACGAACTCCATTGGAGATTCCTTTTCTAACAACTGCACGAATGGCAGCGTTCATTCCCGGTGCATCTCCACCACTTGTCAAAACAGCGATTGTCTTTATCTCTTTGGCCATGATATACCTCCTATGTACCACATTCCTATCCTAAACTCAATTGTAATTATTCAGTGCCTTCATAATTACACCCAATTTATCTTATTCTAATCCATTTTTTATCAGATTACAACTATCTTTTGTCAAAATTTTATCACATGCGCCTTACATGAAAAACATACATCTTGTGTGCAGGCAAGCTTATGCACCTTAACACACAACTCGTACGTTATCCTTCCCAAGCATCTCCCTAAGTACTTCAAGTACTTCACTGTCTGCGTGAATATTTCGGTTCGGTGGCAGTTGTTTCATCTGCTTGGTATCCTCTAAGTAAATGATAATGCTGTCTTTGCCCTCTGATTCTGCAATTGCTGCAAAAAGTTCCTGTTCTCTGTTTGTATACTCTGCAACATTCGGGAATTTCAGCCAAACCTTACGTGGAATTTCATCAAAAGAGGTAATTTTTTCACAAATCAGTTTTCCATCACGCTCTTCCTCTGCGGATACACGTCCCTGTATGAAAACCTTGCTTTCTTCGGTCAGCTTATAAGAATATTTCTCATAGTTATTTGGAAATACAATCACTTCCACACTGCCGACAAGGTCTTCTACCGTAAGAAATGCCATGATTTTATCATTCTTGGTGTACTTAATCTTCTTATCCATAATCATGCCACCAATCGTAACCTTTTTGTCATGCTCTAAAGCAATGATTCCCGTTTCTTCATTCAGATAAAAGTCAGAAGTTTTGGCCGTAATATATTTATTCCATACTGCCTGATATTCCTCCATCGGATGACCACTGACATAGAAGCCAAGGACTTCTTTTTCAAAGCTAAGCAACAGCTCCTTCGTATATTCGCCTACGTTTGGCATCTTGATTTCCAACTCTTCCTTATCCTCTTCGGAAACAATATCAAATAGAGACATCTGCCCCTGCATAGTGCTCTTCTTTCCATGCTGTATGCTATCCAAAATCTGCGAATACACGCTCATGAGCTGCTTTCTCGTAGCGCCAAAGCTATCAAAGGCACCGGCCTTAATAAAGTGCTCAATGGCACGCTTATTCACATCATATTCTGCCGTTCGCTCCATAAAGTCTTTCAGACTTACATAAATACCATGCTCTTCTCTTTCCTTTACAATGGCATCAATCACAGGTCTTCCGACATTCTTAATCGCTGTCAATGCATAGCGAATCGCATTCCCGGATACGGAAAATCCAGCTTCTCCTTCATTAATATCCGGTGGCAGGATTTCAATTCCCATACTCTTGCAGGTCATAATATATTCTGACACCTTTGTCGCATTATCAATGACAGAGGTCAAAAGTGCCGCCATGAATTCAACCGGATAATAATATTTCAAATATGCCGTCTGATAAGCAACCACTGCATAACATGCCGCATGGGATTTATTAAACGCATACTTGGCAAAATCCATCATGGTTCCATATATCTGTTCTGCAATCTCTGGTGCGATGCCATTTGACTGACATCCCGGAACCCCTTCTTCCTCATTTCCATATACGAAGTTCTTACGTTCCTGCTCCATAACGTAAGCCTTTTTCTTACTCATGGCACGACGAACCAGATCGCTTCGTCCCATGGTATAACCACCAAGATCACGCACAATCTGCATAACCTGCTCCTGATATACGATACAACCATAGGTCGGCTGTAAAATATGTTCCAGCTGTGGCGTTGCATACGTTACCTTATCCGGGTTACTCTTACCCTTGATATAGCTTGGAATAAAGTCCATTGGACCCGGACGATAAAGGGAAATACCCGCAATAACATCTTCCAGATTCTGTGGCTTTAACTCCTTCATGAAGTTCTTCATTCCCTGACTTTCCAACTGGAACACACCATCTGTCTTTCCTGTTCCCAAGGATGCTAAAACCTTTTTATCATCATAATCAATGTTATCCACATCAATGTAAATTCCGTGGGTTTTTTCCACATTTTTCACTGCGTTATTAATAACGGTCAGTGTACGAAGACCAAGGAAGTCCATCTTCAAAAGTCCAAGTTCTTCGATGGTAGTCATCGTAAACTGAGTTGTAATTGAACCATCACTACCTCTTGATAATGGAACAAACTCATCTGCCGGTTTCTGACAGATAACGACACCTGCCGCATGCATGGAAGTATGACGAGGTAAGCCTTCCAGACGTTTACACATATCAATCAGATAATGTACCTGCTCGTCCTGTTCATAAAGCTTGCGAAGCTCAGGATTGAGATCCAATGCTCTATCAAGGGTAATATTGAGTTCATTTGGTATCATTTTCGAGATACTATCCGCAAAATTGTATGGTAAATCAAGTACTCTTGCCACATCACGGATAACTCCCTTGGCTGCAAGGGTACCAAAGGTCACAATCTGAACTACCTTATCCTGACCGTACTTCTCTCCTACATAATCGATAACCTCCTGTCTTCTCTCATAACAGAAATCGATATCGATATCGGGCATGGATACTCGCTCCGGGTTTAAGAATCGCTCAAAGAGCAGGCTATAACGAATCGGGTCAATATTTGTGATATGAAGACAATACGAAACAATACTTCCTGCCGCACTTCCTCGTCCAGGGCCTACCGGAATTCCATGATTTCTCGCCCAATTAATAAAGTCCCAGACAATCAGGAAATAGTCCACATAGCCCATTTTCTGGATAACGCCAAGCTCATAGTTAAGTTTCTCGGCAAGTGTTCCATCATCATTTGGATAGCGTTCTGCAAGACCATCAAAACAAAGCTTATTCAAATAACTCCATGAATCATGACCTTCTGGCACATCAAATTTCGGGAGCTTGGTAACGCCAAATTCAATCTCTACGTTACAACGGTCTGCAATTCTTGCTGTATTATCAATCGCTTCCTGCGCATAAGGGAAAAGAGAACGCATCTCCATTTCACTCTTTACATAGTACTGACCGCCATCATAACGCATTCGGTCTGTATCCGTTACCTTTTTACCAGTCTGCAGGCACAACAATAAATCATGCGGTTCTGCATCCTCCGCATAAGTATAATGAATATCATTTGTGGCAACTAAAGGAATCGACAATTCCTTACTCATACGAAACAATGCCTGATTTACGGTTTTCTGCTCCGGGATACCGTGATCTTGAAGCTCCAGAAAGTAATTTCCTTTTCCAAAACAGGCTTCATATTTTAATGCACAGTTTTTGGCTTCCTCATACAAGCCCTTTGTAATATAACGCTGCACTTCTCCTGCAAGACACGCCGACAACGCAATAATTCCTTCATGGTAGGTATTCAAAACCTCCATATCTACTCGTGGTTTATAATAATAGCCTTCGGTAAAACCGCGGCTTACAATCTTCATTAAGTTGGCATAACCGGTATTGTTCTCTGCAAGCAGAACAAGATGGTGATATCGCTCTTCCCCACCGGTTAATTCTTTATCAAATCTGGAATTTGGAGCAACATAAACCTCACAACCAAGTATGGGTTTGATGCCCTGTGCTTTCGCTTCCTTATAGAAATCAATGACACCAAACATGACACCATGATCGGTAATGGCACCGCTGTCCATACCAAGCTCTTTTAAGCGTTTTACATATTCTTTTATCTTATTAGAACCGTCCAAAAGACTGTATTCTGTATGCACATGCAGATGCGTAAATGCCATTGTGCTCCTCCTTGCTGATCACGAAATCGAAAGTTACATAATTTTGTTCTTTCTTATCATAAAGCATTTTGAAGGAATTGGGAAGTGGGAAAGTGTGTAATGTATTTTACATCTAAAATTTCAAATACTATAATAAAAGCGATTCCAAAGAAAGGACTACTTGCGATATGAAATCAGAACGAAAAGAAATGGATTTTGGCCTGTTAAAGAAATTATTCTGGGTAATGTTTAGTCTGAGTGCCTGCACCTTCGGTGGCGGATTTGTGATTGTCTCCCTGATGAAAAAGAAAGTGGTTGAAGAACAGCATTGGCTGGAAGAGGATGAAATGCTTGATATCACGGCAATTGCACAGTCTTCCCCTGGTCCGATTCCCGTAAATGCTTCTGTCATTCTGGGATACCGGCTTCATGGAATACTTGGCTCACTTGTTGCAGTCTTTGGCACGATTCTTCCCCCTATGATATTACTTTCTGTCATTGCTGTTTTCTATGACCAATTCCGTTCCAATGAAACCATAAAAACAGCTCTTGCTGTCATGCGCGCCGGAGTTGCTGCCGTTATCTTTGATGTTGTAATTAATCTGGCGAAAAATGTCATAGCAACCAAACGTATTCTCTATATTGCTTTAATGATTATCACTTTTATTATGGGATATTTCCTGAAAGTCAGCGCTATGATCATCATTTTATCCTGCCTTGGTACTGGTCTTATCTGCGTTATCTATGACTTGATCACACAACAAAAGAAAGGAGATTTCTGACATGCCTGTCATTTTAAAATTATTTATCAGTTTTTTCCAAGTTGGATTATTCAGCGTTGGTGGAGGATATGCAGCCATTCCGCTGATTCAGAATCAAATTGTAAATGTATGGCAGCTTATGACACTGGAGGAATTTGCCGATTTAATTACGATTGCAGAAATGACACCAGGTCCTATCTCCATTAATTCCGCAACCTTTGTCGGCATGCGGCTTGCCGGAGTTCCCGGTGCCATTGTCTGTACCTTTGCCTGTATCCTAATGCCATTTACCATCTGTCTGATTCTGGCATATTATTACTATAAATATAGAAGCTTAAAAGGCGTTCAGACAGTTCTTGGCTGCCTTCGTCCTGCTGTCGTTTCCCTTGTTTCCTGTGCAGGCCTTTCCATTCTTACCCTTGCCATTTTTCAAACTGGAAGTGTAGATTTTACCTTGAGCAATTTGAAATTCATTGAAATTGGGCTCTTTCTTATCTGCCTGTTTCTCATTCGCAAATACAAGCTAGGAGCCATTCCTATCATTTTCGGCTCTGGCGTTGTTGGAACTTTTTTATATATGATCTTTCCCTAACAGGATGAGCAGCTTTCTTTCCAGCTGCTCCACATCTTGATGATATACGATTCCATTCATGCAAAAGAACTCTGTACATTCATACAAGGCTTCATTCTATTACTATTTTTCCTTCTTATTTTATATCCTGAAATATATGTAAATATCCTGTTTCTACAAAATATAGCAGAATTAACGTATCATCGTAAATGGTATATTTTCTCCACTGATATTTCTTCTCAAAATCCGGTACAAATTCTTCTTCTGTTTTTAATTCTTCACAAAATTGCATACACAATTTCTCCATTTCCGAATCAATGTCCACTCGAAAAGCTATATTTATTTCACTTCGTTCCACATCATATACACTATGTCGTATACCTTCTCCATGAAATCCTATTGCTGTTTGTTCTTTCAATATTTTTTTCATATCTTTAGGTAAAGATATCTCCCAATAGGATTCATCAATTACCTCGCTTTGGTCTAAAATAATAAAATGCCCATATAGATAAATGATTAATGGAATAATAGCAAAACAAAATATCAAGAACCCCATCTGTATCAATAAAATACGTTTTATTACCTTTTCTTTTTTTAACACTTTACTTATTGACATATTATCTTAAATCTCCGTTGTACTTCTTCTCCTTTTCGCTTTTCTTGTTAATTTATAACTAAAACACCGGATTTTCAAGTTCTATACCCAAAAATCCGGTGCTATATGATTTCTACTTAAAGATATTTCTTTAATGTTTCAACCTTATCAAGCTTCTCCCATGGAAGATCAAGATCGTTACGTCCAAAATGTCCATAAGCTGCTGTCTGCTTATAGATAGGTCTTCTTAAATCAAGCATCTTGATGATTCCAGCTGGACGAAGGTCGAAGTTCTCACGAACGATAGCTACTAACTTCTCGCTGTCAAGCTTACCTGTTCCGAAAGTATCAATATTGATAGATGTTGGCTGTGCTACACCGATTGCGTAAGATAACTGAATCTCACACTTATCAGCAAGACCTGCTGCAACGATATTCTTTGCAACATAACGAGCAGCATAAGCCGCACTTCTGTCTACCTTTGTACAATCCTTACCAGAGAAAGCTCCGCCGCCGTGACGAGCATATCCGCCGTAAGTATCTACGATAATCTTACGTCCTGTAAGACCTGCATCACCGTGTGGTCCACCGATAACGAAACGTCCTGTTGGATTGATGAAGAACTTAGTATCTGCATCCACTAATTCAGCCGGAAGAATCACATCAAATACATGCTTCTTGATATCTTCATGAATCTGTTCCTGTGTCACATCCTCATCATGCTGTGTAGATAATACAACAGCCTCTAATCTTAATGGCTTGCCATTTTCATCATATTCTACAGAAACCTGAGTCTTTCCGTCTGGTCTTAAATACTTTAAAGTTCCATCCTTACGTACCTTAGTAAGCTGTAATGCAAGCTTATGAGCAAGCGAAATTGGATAAGGCATGTACTCTTCTGTTTCGTTTGAAGCAAACCCAAACATCATACCCTGATCTCCGGCACCGATTGCTTCGATTTCTTCGTCGCTCATCTTATTTTCTTTTGCCTCAAGAGCCTTATCAACACCCATAGCGATATCGCTTGACTGCTCATCAATGGCAGTAAATACGGCACAAGTATTACCATCAAAACCATACTCAGACTTATCATAGCCGATTTCCTTTACGGTATCACGTACGATCTTTGGAATATCAACATAAGCCTTTGTTGTAATCTCTCCAGTTACTAATACAAAACCTGTACATGCTGCTGTTTCACAGGCAACACGGCTCATTGGGTCCTGTGCCATTAATGCATCCAGAATAGCATCGGATACGGCATCACATACTTTGTCAGGATGTCCTTCTGTTACGGACTCAGAAGTAAATAATAATTTCTCCATGGTATTTCCTCCTAATAAATTGGTAAAAGAAAATCCGCTTACTTTCATAAGCGGACGTGACTAGTTTCTACGATAATCAAATCCTCTTATTGTTCGAACTATACTAGCTAGCATGACTCGCTCAGGTTGGCACCTTCCTCTTTATGGGGGTTGCCGTGGCTTCATAGGTCCTTTGTACCTCCACCACTCTGAATAAGAGACTTTATAACTATTCAGTAAATGCGTATGCCTACCAAATAGTTACGAGACTTTACACAATATGGAATTGTCATATCAGCATTATGATATACTGATTTATAAGCGGTGTCAAGAGGGATTTTATGGATGAACTGGATGAACTGTTACTCAAAACATCAAGACGATTTCTTTCCTATCTGCTATGATATAGTTACGGTACCGTTAATAACAAAGAAAGGGGAATGAGCATGAACAACATGGAGCTATTGGCAAATGCACTTGCCTACATTGAAAATCATTTAGATAAAGAAATCAAAACACAAGATGTTGCCGATGCATGCTTTTGTTCTAAGTCAACCCTTGAAAAACTGTTTCGATGCGTGAATGATATCTCTGTCAGAGATTATCTGATTCGCAGACGTATGATGAAAGCTGCCCGCATGATTATAGAAGAACCCGAAACAGGTCTTCTTGATATTGCCTTAAGCTATGGATACAGCACCAACGAAGCCTTTACCCGCGCATTCAAACAAGTCTGGAACTGTAACCCCTCCGAATTCCGGCACAGTACCCGATTTTCGGAGCTGTTTCCAAGAATTGAAAAACCCTTGGAGAATGGAGATGCCTATATGAAAGAAAGAAAACACGTTGATATTAGTGAATTATATGATTTATTTGTAACCAGAAAAGACTGCTATTTTGTATGTTGTGATATCAAACACCTTGTTCCGATTAACAATATTTCGCACAAAGCAGGCGATTTAGCCATTTTAGAATCCATGAACCGAATGCTTGCTGCTTCTTCTGACACAGATGTCGTTTTTCGTATCGGTGGTGATGAATTTGCTCTTTTAACAGACAGTTCTGATATTCACTATGCGGAGCAAATCGCAGAAAAAATCAGAAGCTGCAATGGTCAGCCGTTCCACTATGAGGGACAGGATATTCCTTTAAGTCTGCACATCGCCGTTACACGCTTTGATGGAAGCATCATGAAATACAATGAACTGTTTACCAACCTGCATCTTTCTATTAAAGAAAGCAAATAATTGCCAAATCAAAAAAGCTATGAACTTATATTTATCAAGTTCATAGCTTTTACCTTATCTTATAACATTCCTTAACGTTCTTAACCGACCTTCAATTTAAACTTCTGTAAATCTTTTTCCGATTCAACCTTATCAATCTGTGCACCAAGTCCCTGAAGCTTAATATGAAAATCCTCATAACCTCTTTCAATATACTTGATATCATCTACCGTGCTAAAACCTTCTGCAGTCAGACATGCAAGTACTAACGCTGCTCCTGCACGTAAATCCGGTGTTGTCAGATTTGCACTGGTAAAATGGCTTACCCCTTCAATAATAGCAGTATTGCCTTCTACCTTAATGTTAGCTCCCATCTTAGCAAGCTCATCCACATATTTAAAGCGATTATCAAAAATACTCTCTGTTACAATGCTGGTTCCATGTGCCAATGCCAGAGAAACCGCAATCTGTGGCTGCATATCGGTTGGGAATCCCGGGTATGGCAATGTCTTAACCTGTGTACTTTCCAATCTTTTTGATGCAACAACTCTGACTGCATCATCCGATTCTTCCACCTGGCATCCCATTTCAAGTAACTTCGCTGTTGTTGATTCCAAATGCTTTGGAATCACATTCTTAACGGTAACATCGCCCTTAGTAATGGCTGCTGCGAACATAAAGGTTCCTGCCTCAATCTGATCCGGAATAATCGAATACTCTGTTGCATGAAGTCTTGGTACACCTGTAATTCTTACAACATCTGTACCAGCACCCTTGATGTTAGCTCCCATAGAGTTCAGGAAGTTTGCTACATCAACGACATGTGGCTCTTTTGCAGCATTCTCGATGACAGTCTTTCCTTCTGCAAGGGAGGCTGCAAGCATAATATTAATCGTTGCACCAACAGAAACGGTATCCAGATAAATATGTGCACCCTTAAGATTCTTAGCATCTGCGATAATGAGTCCGTGTTCAATCTTTACTTCTGCTCCCAATGCCTTAAAGCCCTTGATATGCAAATCAATCTTTCTACTGCCGATGTTACAGCCACCAGGCAATGCAACCTCTGCATGCTTATATTTTCCAAGTAATGCACCTAACAAATAATAGGATGCTCTAATCTTTTTGATAAATTCATCTTCGATTACGAATCCATGAATCATAGAACCGTTAATCTTTGCTGTATGTCTATCTGTTCTATTTACAACAACACCAATGCTTTCCATGGCATTGAGAAGAACGTTTATATCTCTTACATCTGGTAAATTTTCTACAATAACAGTATCATCAGTCATAATAGCTGCGGCCAAAACACCTAACGCTGCATTCTTAGCACCGCCAATTTCAACCTCACCAACTAATGGGTTTCCACCTTTAATTGCGTATTGTTCCATCGCACACCTCATACTAATCCTATACTCTTTTCATATAGTCCCTTTTCACATTGATTGAAATCTGTTTTTCTTTCTGACACAGTATACATCAAAAAATTACTTTTGTAAACTGAATGACTTGTCTGGTAAATTTTTCTTTTTTATCAGACTTTAGTACCATTTTTGTCTTGTATTCTAATTCAGATATTTCAATGGGTTTACTGCTGTTCCGTTAATTCTGATTTCAAAATGCAAATGTGGTCCGGTACTTCGTCCCGTATTACCACTTAATGCTATCTTTTCTCCTTGTGCTACGGTCTGACCAACCTTTACAAGAACTTTACTCAGATGACCATATCGAGTCTGTCTGCCATCTGCATGATTGATATATACCGCATAGCCATATCCACTTACCCAGCCTGCCTGTACAACGGTACCTGCATTAGAAGCAACAACGGTTGTTCCAATTGGTACAGACCAATCAACTCCTTTATGATTGGTAGATGCTCCCTTCGTAGGTGCACTTCTGGAACCAAAGTTCGAACTTACTCTTCCTCCCGAAATCGGCTTGATATAGGTTGGTGGAATCTTTGTACCACGTTCTACAATCTTTGGTACTGCCTCAGCATAGATTTCCTCCTGTAAAATCTCTCTACCCTGTTCCTGTCCGTTCTTATAAGTAATCACTGCTGCAACCTTACGTCTTCCTGCGGAAGGCTCCTGTAATGTTACCTGCTGTGTTGTATACCAGTCATCATTTGGCACATATTGAACTTCTGCTTCATAATCCTCTGTATATACCTGCTCTTCCTTCCATATAATAGAAAGGTCAGGCTCTGGAACGGTTATGATAAGCTCCTGATCCACTCGAATGGTGGTATTCTCATCTTCCAATACATCATTGATTGCAATCAACTCATCCATCGGAATATTATTAATAAGTGCAATCTCTGATAAAGTATCTCCAGATTGTACCTTATATATAATCTGTGTTTCCTGTTCCTTCGTTACCAGATCTACTGCTTCTTCAACTGCCTGTAGCTCCTCTTCCAACAAATATGCTTCTACTACTTCTATTTTATCAGCATAGCTTATGTCAATCAATCCCAATTCATAGTCTTCAAACGATTTGTCACCTAAATCACCAACCCCTTGAAACATATCGTCAAAAATCGTCTGAATACCTGCCCCAAGACGAATCTCTTCTTCGGCAACGATTTCATCCTTTTTCTGAATCTGTGTTGTCAGTACATTAACCTCTCTGGTATCATCCAACACAAGATTCACTTCATACTCATCCGCTGTATCATACGGTGCAAGTGCCTGTTCAAGTAACGTATACACATCCTGATAAGACGCAAGATTTACGGATGCCTCATTAATCTTTACCGTATAGGAACGATGAAGTGTCTCTTTTACATGCCCTTTCATAATTTCTGCCATATTCGCAATGACATCCTCTGTATCGTCTACCTTACCCCAGATTTTTTCCTGACCACTTACCTGCAAGTCAGCATCAATCAGGACTATGTCCTCATTATTTTCTGCAATCTGTCTACGCGCTTCTATCATACAGTTCTCTACTACAACTTCACTTGCTACATTTCCTACCGTTACGCCATTTAAAGTAACAGTAAAAAAGTTATCTCCTGTTTTCTCAAATCTAACATAGGAGGGCAATAAAAAGGCGCACATAATCGTTGCCATTACGCCAGCTTTCATTAAGCTGAGACGAAATCTCCTATGATAATGATGTATCTTCTTCATTCATTTCTCCAATTTCTAACTAAGCGAAACCAAACAAGTAAAAAATATATGCATAACTTTTTATATTTTATCAGTCTTTCCTTTGCTTGTAAAGTATTGGGTTCTTCCAAATATATTCTGCACTTGCACTTTATATCAAAACATGATTAAATAAATACAGAATGTATGTTCGCAAGGAGGTATACTATGGAACCCATCTTCTTTCATATTGATGTGAATTCTGCATTTTTAAGTTGGACTGCCATCGACCAGAAGAAACAGGCCGAGCTTAACGGAACACTTGATTCCTATGTGGACCTTCGCGATATTCCCTCTATTATCGGCGGGGATTCTTCCACTCGGCATGGCATCGTACTTGCCAAGTCCATCCCTGCTAAGAAGTACGGCATTTCCACTGCAGAGCCTATTGCTTCTGCCATCAAAAAATGTCCAAACCTTACCGTAGTACGCCCAAGCCATTCCTCCTATGGGGTACACAGCAGACAACTTATGGAATACCTCAGTTCCTATTGCCCCATGATTGAACAGGTCAGCATTGATGAATGTTATATGGATTATACTCCGATTCAGAATGAATACCCTTCTCCTATCGAAGCAGCAACGATTATGAAAAATGGTGTCCGTGACACCTTTGGCTTCACCGTCAATATTGGAATTAGTAACCGCAAGGTTCTTGCCAAAATGGCTTCCGATTTCAAAAAGCCGGATTTGGTTCATACACTTTTTACCAATGAAATCGAAACAAAAATGTGGCCGCTTCCCATCTCCGCTTTATACATGTGCGGACGCTCCAGTCAGGAAACGCTGAAAAAACTTGGAATTACCACAATTGGTGAACTGGCAAACTGTGATAAAAGCCTGTTACTCTACCATTTAAAGAGCCATGGCCAGCTTCTTTGGGAATATGCAAATGGCATTGATTCCTCTGGCATCTGCTCTGCCCCTTCTCCTGCAAAGGGCGTGGGCAACTCAACAACCATGTCCAATGATGCTACAAACCTTGAAGAAATGAAACCAATTATTTTAAGTCTTTCTGAATCCGTTTCTAAGCGGCTTAGAGCCATTTCTTCTAATGCTGGTACCATTACCGTAGAAATAAAATATGCTGATTTTCACTCCTGCTCACATCAGATGGCACTTTCCGTGCCAAATAACACAACAAGTACCATCTATGAAGCAAGTATGGAGCTTTTAAAGGAACTTTGGAACGGAAATCCGGTCAGGCTTCTTGGGGTACGTGCCACCAAATTAAAAGAAGAATCTGCTCCGGTACAGCTTGATCTTTTTTCTTATCAAGCACCAAACGAACAAAATGAACGAAATAAAAAACTTGACCAGGCAATTGATTCCATTCGCCAGAAATATGGAGATCACGCTATCGTGCGTGGTACCTTATTACATACGACAGACACAAAAAAACCGTAATTCTATGTTATATTACGAACACGAATTACGGTTTTTCTATCCCTTATTCCTCTTCTATTTGACACTAACCGCATCAAATGCTATGAAAATATTTAATAACAGTTCTTCCGTTCCTCTATTATGATATCGGTGTCCCTGCTCTGCTTCTATTTTAATGGCATGATTTACCGAAACATCATAAATGCTTTCTGTTGTTTCCAGTGTAAGTGTTCCCTGCAATACCATAATATATTCGCAAACACTTCCCTCTGTCAAAAAGCTTTCACAACTTTCTCCCGGCTCAATCTTTGTCTCGTATACTTCAAAATTGCGATGTCTGTCGTATGGAAAAATAGCTCTTACCTGATAAGCGCCCTCCTCTTCCTTGTAAACAGGAAGCTTTTCGTTGTCAATAATCACAACCGAATCCGTTTTGGGATATATTAACTCTTCAAAGGGCACACGTATGCCTTCTACAATTTTGGCAATCGTAGCGACTGTAGGGTTAGACTCTCCGCGTTCAATTTGTCCAAGCATACTTTTACTAACACCTGTCTTCTCCGCCAGCATATCAAGACTCATATTTCTTGATTTTCTGATTCTTTTTAGATTTACTGCTATATTCTTATCTAACTGATTCATATCCGCCTCTTCCTTTCTGTGATTCATCATGAAACAACTCATCTTTTCTGAGCAACATCATGCAAACAATATGTTCCAAATCGATTTTTGGCGAAAAAAAAGCATCAAGCGACTAAGGCTTGATGCTACATCTTCGTGGCATAATTTTCTTTATCAAATTTTCTATCTGATTTCTCTTAACTTCTTTATCATACTGATTTTTTTTAACTTCGTCAAGTATTTTTTCCTTATTTGGACAATTTCCTTGCCTTTTTATGCGTTATCTTGTTCTTTTTAGGCTTTGTTTTCTTCTGAATACTATAACCAAATCTACCAAGCTTTTCGCCAAGCAAGTAATACTCTCCATGGGAATATACAATCGGATTTGCATTGGACAGATGAAAGCTCTTATTCTCATCCATATAAGCATCATCTACCTGAACTGCGACTACTTCAGCTGTAAACATATCATGGGAACCAAGCTTCTCAACTTTGACTACCTTACATTCAATATTTACAGGACTTTCCGCAATGCAAGGAACCTTTACCACATTTCCCATAACCGGAGTAAGATTCATTTCCTTCCATTTATCAACATCCCTGCCACTCTTTACTCCACAGTAATCCGTTGCATATACAAGCTCCTTTGTTGTCAAGTTGATAACAAACTCTCCTGTTTCCATAATCATATGGTGTGAAAACCGTTCCGGTCTGACTGAAATACTCACCATTGGTGGATTCGTACAAATAGTCCCGGCCCACGCCACTGTTATAATATCCGAATTCCCCTCGCTATCTGCCACACTGACCATAACAACTGGCAGGGGATATAACATATTTCCTGGTTTAAATGATATTTTTGCCATGTCTTATCTCTCCATATTCTAAAATGGCAGAATATTTAAACCAAACAATATCTGTAATACAATACCAGCTGCTGAGAAAACCATCGCAAAAATGCTGAGTATCACAACGGTATTCATTCTTGAATGAAGCTTTTGATTCTCTAAAACCAGGCTCTCTGTTTGTCTCTTTAACTCTTCCACTACCACTGCCTGAACGTTTCGATACACCTTTACATTCTCTTTATGCACAAACTCCTCTGACTGCTTAAAACGTTCTTCTAAGGAAGCAATCTGCTGCCTGTGTTCTTCCAGCTTCTGATTCTCCTCTACACGCTCCGCTTCCTTTCTGGCAAGCTCCTCTTCACGTATTCTTGTCTGTTCATCCGTAAGATTTCTTAAGGTTGCAAGAAGCTTTGTCTCTTCCTCCTGCAGTCCCTGAATCTTATTGGCATTCTCTCCAAACAGCCCATCAATTCTCTCAGATATCTCAGAATTCTTATAATTGAGCTTTCTCATTTCCTGCAATATTTTCTCATATTCTGCAACCTGGAGCTGTAGCTTTTTCATCTCTGCTGCCTCTGCCTGGGAATTTGCCTTAATTACTTCCTGCGCACTGAACTTCTGCGCCAATTTGTCCATAAAGTTATCCATACTTTGTACTCCTTTGTGTATAACCTCTCATAAAAATATTGTACCATTAATCGGTTTTACTGACAACTAGAGAAATGTTTGTGCATTGTGCACATATGCTACTGTTATTTTTTAATAAAAATTGTGACATTAACAATAATATCACAATTTGTTCACATTTTGTTCATATTCCAATGGTAATATTTACTCATAGCAAAGGGAACAACGTAATGTTTTTCATTACACATAGATAAATTTTTTCATAATAGCCTCGATACCGCAAGGTATCGGGGCACTCCTCATTTATGGGGAGTTTTTTTCGCTTTCTTTTTCACGTTCCCGCTCTATTTCCTGAATTTCTTCATTCAATGACAGCATCTTCGCATCAAGCGCTGCTACCATCTGTGCACAGGCAAACAGTTCTTCGGTAATATGCTCCGGTGCATTTCCCTCGAACTTATAATGAATCTTATGCTCTAAACTTGCCCAGAAATCCATTGCTACTGTTCTAATCTGAATCTCAACCTTAGCATCAATAATTCTATCCGAAAGAAAAATCGGAATAGATACTATCATATGATAACTTTTATATCCACTTGCCTTTGGATTCTTAATATAATCCTTAATAGACAGAACCTTAATGTCACTCTGGTTCGCAATCATTTCTGCTATACGATAAATATCTGTTGTAAAAGAACAGATAATACGGATACCTGCAATATCATTTACGTATTTCACCATATTTTCGATGGTCGATTCGTAGCCATCTCTTTTCAATTTCTTAACAATACTTTCCGCCGTCTTCATTCGAGATTTCACATGCTCAATCGGATTATATCTATGTACGTGTTGAAACTCATCATTTAATATTTCAATCTTTGTTCCAATTTCCTTCAAAGCCGAATTATAAACAAGCATGACTTCTTTCCAGCTGTCTACCTCCGAATCTCTATTAATCGTATATTCCATTTCTTACCTCTTTTATTTCATTTTCTTAAGTATAGACTTTAAAAGCCTTATACACCTATTGTTATTTTTATTTTACCACACTTCGTATATTCTGTGCATAAAGCAAACGTAATTTATGTTTTTTTCAGTTTTCCTTCTTTATTAAATAGGAATGTTCCAAAATAAGTATATGTTAAACTTATCTTTTTTATGCTATACTTAAAAACATATTTGCAAGGAGGTATTATTATGTTCCGCTTATGGGCCAGAACGTTTAAAGATAATCACATGTTACAGGACACCGTCATCTGTGATGATTCCGATGATACAAGAACACATAAGGTATTTCATGCCCTGGAAGAGATTTGCTATGCTTTCGATCTTGGAAAACCTATTTGGCTGGATTCTACTGTTGCAGAATTCAAGCGTCATGACAAGGCAAGATTTACTGCTGATAATTTTATAGAAACCATCGATTTTGATTACCTGGAGATTCAGGTTATTGAAGA
This sequence comes from uncultured Roseburia sp., assembly GCA_964445375.1. Classification (GTDB taxonomy): domain Bacteria; phylum Bacillota; class Clostridia; order Lachnospirales; family Lachnospiraceae; genus COE1. The sequence goes on along the minus strand of CAYUKO010000020.1, from coordinate 11,739 downwards.
AGATTAGAAAAGCATGCTTTAGGGCATGTTTTTTTATGTGATAGGAATTGCGATAATGTAGCGGCATCATCTTTTTTATGCAGACATTCTTTATTTTTATTTCATAATTTAATTGGCTATTTCTTCTTGACTCTTGGAATAATATGTCGTAGTATTTATTTATATCAAACATAGTTTTTAAAACTACGTGTCGAATTTTGTCTAAAGGAGGCTGTTTTTCATGCAGGTAACAATTAGAGAACCCGGTAGTGCCATTACACATTTTATCGCATGGCTTTTAGCAGTCATTGCTGCTTCACCACTTATCATAAAGGCCGCAGGCAATTCGCCCACAGCCACAATCGCAATGATTATCTTTATGGCAAGCATGATTTTACTCTATGGTGCAAGTACCGCTTACCATAGTGTCGCTGTTTCAGATAAGGTACTAAAGATTTTTCGTAAAATCGATCACATGATGATCTTTATCTTAATCGCTGGTTCTTATACACCAGTATGCCTGATTGTTCTTGGTGGGAAAATGGGCTATACACTTTTAGCTCTTGTATGGGGCATCGCCATTGTGGGCATGGCTGTCAAAGCATTCTGGATTACCTGTCCGAAATGGTTCTCCTCTACTATCTATATTGCCATGGGATGGACTTGTGTTCTGGTATTTGGACCCTTATGGCATACTCTTCCTCATGCCGCCTTTGGATGGCTGCTTGCAGGTGGTATCATTTATACGGTTGGCGGTATTATTTATGCTTTGAAACTTCCAATCTTCAATTCCCGCCATAAGAATTTCGGTTCACACGAAATCTTTCATTTATTCGTTATGGCCGGAAGCATTTGTCACTTTATTTTTATGTATTTCTATGTAGCATAATTTTTTTACTTTTCACTATTTTTTATCTAGAAACCCCGATATACCAGAAACATGGTATATCGGGGTTTTATGCTTATTGCTCCATCTGCTTTCCAAGAAAATCAGCGGCTGACTGTGCAAGCTTCATTTCCACCTCATCCATAGGATCCATGGCTTCTAAAGACAACAGCACAACCGCACCAATAATGTCTCCCTGTGTAATAATAGGGATAATGACCTGATGCTGAAACTCTTCTGACTCATCTTTTGTTACCGGAATACATTTTCTATCACCTTTTGAGGCACTTACGATTTCTCTGGCATTCATCTTCTCTTCTAATTCTTTACTGATGCTTTTACCAAGAAATTGTTTATTATTTGTACCTGCTGCCGCAATAATCTGATCTCGATCTGCAATCAATGCAATATGTCCCGATACCTGCGAAAGACTCTCTGCATATTGTTTTGCAAAGATTCCCATCTCTCCAATCGGTGAATATTTCTTCAGAATAATCGCACCCTCATGGTCTGTAAATATTTCTAGTGGATCACTCTCACGAATTCTTAATGTTCTGCGTATCTCCTTTGGAATAACAACACGACCTAAATCATCAATACGTCTGACTATACCCGTTGCTTTCATAAGTTCTCCTTTCATGGAGGAATAAAAAACCTCCATTTACAAATTCTAGTGTTATGGTTCTAGTATTTGTAAACAGAGGAATTTTATACTATTCGCAGTAATTTTTGCTTACATAATCTTTAATTGCATTGTTATCCGCAGGCATTCTACAGCCAACTACATATTCGCCTTCATTATTGGAACTACGTATGATACAACCTAGAACAGGTTCTCCGCCAAGAACATCAAAATTACTGATATTTACAACAACATTATTGTCCTTCATATCAGCAAATGCTTCATCTCTGACTGCAAATGCAAATCCATTGGCACTGATGTTCACCATTTTTCCCTGATAGGTTTTATCTGTTTCTTTTACCTTAATGGTACACATATTAGAAAGAGGCATTCGCGGATATTTTCTTCTATTGAATACCTGAGGATTGCTCTCAATAGTAAGTCTAAAATCTCCCTTTTCATTCTGTTTTGCCAAACTGATTTCTACATCTTCCCACTTATATAATACGTTATCAACCACAATACGAAGCTGGCACTTCATATGCTTGTCTTTCTTATCCAAGATTTCCTGATTCTTATCATCCACGGATACATATACCTGCTTATCTACGCAGTCTACAACCTCTCCTATGTATTCACTCTTGCTCCTTCCACTTGTATCTGCAAAAGAAACTGCTATCTTCATGCCGGCTCTTACATCCTGAACACCCATGAAACCACCAACACCAAGCTCTTCCATAAGATGTCCTACAACCGTTTCAATATCAATCGCACTCTTGGCACTTTCTTCATATTTACTAAGCATGGTTTTCGTTGTTGATTCAGCTTCACTAATGCTCTCTGTCATAATCTCCATGACTTCGCATACCTGCTTCATATTCTCTTCCAGTGTCTGATTCGAATTCTCAACTTCCTTAAACGCACTATCAACCACTTTAATATTTTCGCCAAGACTGGTAGCATCGTTGGTAATATCGGTCACACTTCGATTTACATTGGCTACCTTTTCCATATTCAACTGAATCAGACTGATTGTCTCTTCAATTGCTTCTAACATTTTCTCTGAAGTTTCCTCCAGATGACCAAGCGCTGTCATAATCTGGCTGGATGAACTCTGCGTTCCGCTACTGAGTTCTCGAATTTCATTGGCAACCACTGCAAAGCCTCGTCCTGCCTCACCGGCTCTTGCTGCCTCAATAGAAGCATTGAGTGCCAAAAGATTGGTCTGATTGGTAATTCCTTCAATAGTACTGGTTTCTTTCTTTACATTTGCAAATTCTTCTTTAAAATCAACAAGAATCTTTCCTACCTGTGTAGATAAATCAGCCATTTTATTCGTAGTATCTACCACTTCTTCCAGTTCATTCGAACTAATACTTGCATGCTCTACCGATGCCCCAATCAGATTTCCTACCTGACCCATAAGATCTGCTACGTTCTTTAACTGTGTTCCAATAACCGATGTCATTTCCATAGAGGACATGGTCTTCTCATTTAATACATCGTTATTATTGGCAAGATCGCGCATATCCTTTACAACATTGTTTGCGCCCTCTTTATTCTCGTCTGCAAGCTCACGCACTACCGTTACACCATCCACTACTGCATTACTTGCTACTTTAACCTTCTCAACCGTCTGAACGACTCTTTCAAGATTTCCTGAAATAGAAGACGTTAAGGCACCATCAGACTCTGTCAAATGCTTAATTGCCATCAATGTACAGGAATAACAACACAATACAATGGCAAACTGGAATGCACAGTCCTCACTTTTTACAAAGTCCAGCATTCCCTTGGCAAGCCCCTTGTACAAATTGCTGGTAACAAGTACAAACATCGTTGCCCACATCATATGCTTAATAAATTTTGCATCCTTATACAAAATCATAATAGAAATCATCGGCAAAATAAACACATAGGATATTTCATCCAATGCAGTCCATGCAATATAAGCATAAAGCAACAGATAACCATAGCCCAGAATATACTTATAGCCCTTGTAATCCATCCCTCTGAACTTTAACAAAAGACCTGCAATAATATATTGTGACCACCCAATACATGCCACTATAATTTGCCATGTCTCATTCATATATCCTTTTGTTATTACTTTTATGCCATAGTAAATATTAACTAACAATAAAAGTATCAACCATGTAGTTCCAGCTCTCCTGTTCGCTTTTGCCCTGAAATATGTCTCATCATAATTCTGCATAGATTGTCCACCTTTCTATGTGTTGTTGCAATATAATCAATCATATTGTAACACACTTGCTTTACAAGGCGCAATGCTAACTGTTTATTAACTTGTTTTTTATTTATTGTGTAACTTTTTTGATACAATTTTAATTACTCAAGCAAATTCTCCTGCTCTATCTCTTTCCCATATTGCAATATGCACTGTTTCAGTTCTTCGAGTTCACCTGCGTCTATTTCTTTTATTTTTGTAAGTTTTTCTACCGTGACAGGAATACCTGCTCCCTTTTGCAGCGCAGCTTCATAAGTCTTTCTATCCATATATAATGGTTTTACTTTCGAAAAGACATTCTTCTTCATAAACTGAAAGATTCGGATTCCACCATAATCTAAGTCGCTCCAATGATAGTATTCCATCGACTCATCTGCTATTTTCTCCAACTTTGTTAAAAATGCCCGCTCCTTGGGAGAAAGAAAACCATGTACATAAATATAAAGTGCCTCCGGATCATAAATCATACTTTCATAGTTTGCCTTATTCTCTATCGTAATAATTTTTTTCACAGATTTTAGAGAAGTTGGCTCTGCATTACCTAGAGTCTGTGCATTGAGCATGGTCCCGTAAAACATACCTGTTGTATCAACCATAGTCTCTTCCGAAGAATTGTTACCATTTCGAATCCGATAGGTAATTGCACCTTTCCATTCCAACGTTTGAGAGTAATTCAGTATATGATGCTCTGCAAGGACTTCATAATCCTCCATTTCATCAACAGCCTTTGGCGAATGGTCTCTGAGAACAGTGATCATTCTCTTTTCATATTTTTCTTCAAATTGTTTAGAATTCTCTAATACATCTGAACTAAATTTTCTCTTCCACACATCATGCTCTAATACTGCCAAAGCATTTAAGATTTTAAAGATGTTTTCATCTTTTGCATTCTCCGGAATATTTCCTTTCTCTATCTGATCAAGAAGTTCCTTATAATACTCCTTTACCCAGCTAATGTTTGTCTGATCAATATTACTTAAAACGCTCTGTCTGAGTTGCTCTAATTGCCTTTTTGGATTCTCAACGCCTTCATGCCCGCACAAAGCATCCATATTTTCAATAGGGAAAATGATTTCCTTAAAATCTGTTTTTACATTTGTCCAAACTACTTCAATAATACCCAATTTCTCCAATTCCGTAATCTGGTTTAGTATCCGCTCTCTTCCAACAGTGCTTCCAAGAGCTTCCATAATATCTTGTCTCTTCGGATGCTTCTTACCTGTCAGCTTTCCGGCGCGATAAGCCTCCGTATTAAATTTATCAATCAACCATAACCCCAACGTTTTCGGCTGAGATTTCGTTTGTTTCATCTTCGGCATCTTCTTCGTCCTTTCCTTCCATCAGCTTTAGATAATCTCCCTTATCAATATGCATCATGGAAATCTGGTTCTTATATCTGCGGAATCCATATACACTGTCTACATTTCGAATCAGTGACTGCAAACGTTCATCCGGCACGCATACAATTAACTGCAAATCCATCTTTCTTGCATAATTCAAACAAACCTCGCTTCGCTCCTGGTCCATTTTGGAAAATGCCTCATCCAATAATACCAGTCGAATCTTCGAGTCACGTATATTCTGCTGCATATAAAGCATGGCAAATCCGGCTAATAACGCTACGTACTTTGGATTCTGTCCTTCACCACCGGAATCTCGTCCTGCCATCTCGTCAACAAAATTCTTTCGTATCACATTACCTTGTCCATCTGTTACCTGCTCATACATACTGAAAGAAAGATAGTTTCGATAGTCTGCATACTGCTCCATCTCACGGTGTTTCTGCTCTATAAGCTTACCATCACTTTCTCTTGGCGGCATAAATTTATCGATGAGAAGCTTAATCTTCTGCTCATACTTCTGATAAAATTCATCCTCTCCAAAGCTTAACTGTCCCTCGCATACAAAAGCATCTACATTCTTGCTATCCAGTTCCTTTGCCATAAGCATCTCATAAAACTGTCCATTTTCATTTTTCGCAGCTTCTATCTCTATCTGATACGTACTATCCGAGAAATTGGTTTCTCTAAGCAGGCGGTTAATCTCATTCTTATGGCGATTGGCTGCTTTGATATCACCATGTATGGTCGCAATTACATTTTCTCGAAGACTCTTATAAATCAAATCACATTGCTTCTCAAATTCTGCCTGATATTTTGGCTCATAGTCATTCAGATAATGATCCAGCTGACTCTCATAAGCGTCGTTTTTTATCTCCATTCCATTAAATCCACAGTTTGGATACTCACGAATATATCGCTGTCTGCTAACCGCCCTGGCTTCCTTAAGCTCCTGCTCTTTTTCTTCCAATTCAGTAATCTTATTATTCGTCTGATTTCTGATGCTCTGTGCACTTCGCTCATTAAGTCTTTCTTCAGCCTGCTTTTCGATCTCTTCATTTGGAACATATCCCTGCATTTTCTCTTCTAAGGCTGCTTTTCGATGCTCAATCTCTTTTTCTCTGTCATAAAGCCATCTTGCTTTTTCATCACGTTTTGTTTCAACTGTTTTAAGCTTGTCCTCTATCTTCTTCTTTTCTGCTTTTAAAGTACTTACTCTTTCTTGTAATTCGCGGTATTTTCCTTCTTTCAGACTTCTGATAGCCTCTTCAAGCTTTGCTTTTTCCGCCAATACCTTCTCCAAATCTTTCTTAGCATGAGACAAACGAACCAGATATTCGTATTCTTCATTTAAGCTTTCAAAGCTTCTTGATGCCTTGAAATGCTCTTCCATATGACGAAGCTCATCATATTCTTTTCTAAGCTTTGCTACATCGTCTTCGTATTCCTTCAATCTGGCTTTTGACACTTTACTTCCTATACATGCATTGGTCGTATAATCTTTCTTTCGTAAATGTCGGAAAATGAAATTACTGTAAGAATAACAATCCGGTGTAACACCATCTCGCACATTCTCCAAATCTTCTACTGTCTGGCACTTGATAATATGTCCTAAATAACGCTGTAAACATATCTGTACAAACTTCTGCTCTGTTTTTACTGCTTCGTATAAAGAATTCTCCAGCACCTTTGGATTACTTTCTGCTATTGCCTTAGAATTAATCAGATCAATTTCTTCAAATTGCTTCATATCCCGGAAATAAACAGCAGCATCATGGGCATACTGAGGTTCTGTAATCAGGGAAAGCTTTAATCTCCCCATCCTGCCTTCAATTGCATTCTTCCACTCTTCTTCCTGCACATCAAATAAATCGGCAAAGATATATACGTTAATCTTTCTTCCATATACATCCGTCAATTTATTCTCTAATGTCATTCTTGCACGCTTTAGAGAATCCGAATAAGACTTGCGGTTATTCTTCATATCATCCACAAGCTTTTCCTTCTCTTCCAGTTCCTTTTTCACATCATCTTTCTGCTTTCGAAGCTCTTCATATTCTTCTTCAATGTTCTCTTTTTCTGATTCGATACGGTTATGAAGTTTCTCACATTCTTCTACGGTAACTTCGCCCTTACTGAATGCTTCTATCGCATTTAGCAAAGGATTACTGATATAATCTGCGATTACTTCGTCCTCTTCCCACTGCCGTAATCCCTGAATAATCTTCCGCCAATGATTGCTATAATCAGCTAACATCTGACTGTTTTTGCATAATGCTGCCAAACGTTCTTCTTTCTGTCCAAGGTCACTGCTTTTTACCTCTGCTTCTGCCTGAATCAATTCTTCTTCTATCTTTTCCCTGCTTTCTGTGAAAGCGATTCTTTGATTCTTAATCTCTTCCAGTTCTGTCTGTACAAGCTCTCTATCCCCTTCCAGACTTTCTAAAATTCTTCCTAAATCCTTGATATCTATTGCCTTAAGAAATGCCTGCAAACGTAAGATATCCGTCTGTGCAATCAAAAGCTCCTGCCCTGACGTCTTAATCTCTGTCAGCATATCAATTCGTTTCTTCAAATCATCAATCTTTTCCTTGATATCACGGTAAGCTCCCAGCTGTTCACTAATCTTTCCAATGATATCACCTGTATTCTTTGGAAACATGTAATCTCTGATAAACTGCCCTGTACCATTTGTCATTTTTAACGCAATTGCACTCTTTTCCATCGTAATAAAACGATTTCCATCAATGTATCCTAAAATCACATCATATAAGCTATTCAAATAGGCTTCCTTTGAGGAATAGATTCTATTTACATCCGCTTTTCCACGATTGTCTATAGACGCTGTTCGTGCATCAACCAGCTTTCGTATGTCTTTATTGGAATAGGCACATCCAGACTCTGTAAGATACCCTGGTTCCGGCATTCTTCCTGCATGACTAAAATATGCATATTTCTTGATTTCTGTATCATTCTTACGTACTTCAAAAGCAATACCAACACAGGTAAAGTTATGTGTTCCGGTATCCTCAATCTCCAATACAATATTAGAACAGAAATCCTGCCCGTCTCGATTCGCAGAACCGTCCTTTTGTTCTCCTCGCAGATAACTTAAGACACTTCTTTTATTCTTAGCATCGTCTGCTGCCTTATTTAAGAAATTAGGGGAAAAGCTTCCATATAGAATAACCTGAATGGCATCCATGACGGTTGATTTACCTGATCCGCTTTTTCCACTAAACAGATTCACATATTCATTGAATTCCAAGATTTTATGATTAATTCCGCCCCAGTTATTAAGGCACATTCTAGTAAATATTTTCTTCGCCTGTTTCACTTGCTTCCTCCTCATTTGCTGCCAGTAATTCATCCACCTCTGTCTGATACAGCTTTACCAGTTCACTGATATCTGCTGCCGTCAAAAAGATATTAATGGTACTGTATATATAAATCGGTGTATCATCCTCCAGATTTCCTATTGCGCCCGGAAGCTCAATGATCTGATGTGTTTTCATGAGTGTCAATGCATCATTTACTTCCTGCTGCGTCATTTTTCTTGTAATCAGATTGGTATTGATTCCATATTCTCGTATTTCTGCAAGATTCGTGGTTGTCGCCTGTAATCCTGCACCCATAATCTTATCCCGGTAAATCAGTTTTAACAGAATCAGAAGCTTCGTTGTAATCAGACTCATCTTCTCGATTAACATACCCTCTCCCGCAATTCGGAAAATATGCTCCTGTGGGTCATGTATCAATTCGCACCCCAATACCGAAAGATAATCTGCGATAAACTCCCTATGCCTTGCACAAATCTGATATTTTGGATTATCTTTCATAATTAAAGTAACGGGGTCACATTTTGTCTGTAGGATGCATGTCTGTCTAAATAAATCCTGTATCGTTTTCTTTATATTTTCCTGCTCTGTTGCAGAAAATTCCTGCAAATAATTAATCATTTTCTTCTTTTTCCTCCCCAATAACTAATCTTGAAAAAGCAAATCCGCTCTCACTGTGTAAATCTTCCCACACAGATATGTTCTCACCTTCTTCACGGATGCTCGTGGCATCCTGCCATAAGAACAGGAGCTTCTCCAAATCTTCTATGGATTCTACGGTTTCTTTGGTTGTTTGGAACACTCCATTTTGCATATTCTTTCTCTTGAATGCATCCAGCTGCTTCTTCGTATAAAGCGGCTTTGGTACAAAGCTTGTCATATCTTCTGCCTCTGCCGCATCATTTTCCTGCATTGCCACTGGTTCAAAGCTATTTTCATTCTTCAAACGTTTGTTATACAAACTGCTGTCGTTCAGATTCTTAAACGGTATTGATATTCGGATTCTTTCCTGTAAGGCCTGTACAATTTCTTCCTTTTTGCTGCTTCGCTCCAAAAGATTTACTAACGCAACAATATTGTCATCATCCAGATTATCTTCCTGTAAAATATAATGGATACGCGCAAGGGCACGCTTTGCAAAAATGGCTTTCTGCTCTACCAGATGATTGTACTTTCGCTCAATCAAATCAAATTCCCTCTCTACCAGATGAACCATATGGGTTGATTCCTCACATAGTTCTATGGCTCTCTCATTACGCACATAGGGAACGGTATTCATTTCATACTCTTTTCGTTTCTTCTCAAGCTCCATTCTACGTTTATCATTGTCCCATAGAATCTGGCTAATCAGCTCTTTTACTTCTTCTTTGTATCGATAAAAGCTGTCCGTTGTAGTAAGAATGGCATATTTCCTACTATCGCTATTGTTGATTTCTGCAACCAATACTTCCTGAATGCCAATAAACTTCTTCTGATTCGAAAGTTCATCAAAGTAACTCCTCATACCATCCTGCATATTGGATAGAAGCTGACCAAGTCGCTTGGAAGTCTGTAATGCATTCCTTAAAATGTCATTGTTCTTCTCTTCATCTGCCCGATAGGTAAAGAGCGCACTATAAATAGATAGAATACTTTCTCGCTCTCTACTGTCATCTTCTCTACCAAGCTTTTCAAATAATTCCACATAAAGCTGGCTGTACTCTGGAAAAGATATGATGTAGCTGTTTAACTTCTCGTCAAAATCACTCTTTAACCAGCCCCACTCAATTAATCTGCTTAAAATAGTGGATGGAGAGCTTGCAATGGCAATCGGTTCTGTTTCGTCTTCATCCTGTTTCCACGCAATCTGTGACTTTGAAATCGTTTCTGCAATTATTGCCTTGCACTCATCCGTTGTTAATCCAAGCGTTGCGTATTCTTCGTTATTTTCTTCATAAATTGCCACTAAAAATGACATATAATAATCCATATTCTGTGTACGGAACAACTTATAAAAATCGTTTGGAATTCTCTTTTTTAATATCATCACGCAATCCTTTTATCATTTTTCTATTTTTACGTATATTACTTTTCTATCAAGCGCAAATCCTTTTATCATCTACTCTTTTAAAACCTTTAACGCCCATTTGCGAAATTGTGTGCCTCGGATAGATTTTACCCGATATCCAACCGAAATAATTACATCCAAATTATAATATGCAACTTGATATGTTTTTCCATCAGCGGCAGTTGTTGCAAAAAATGCAACAACTGAACTTTCATTTAGTTCTCCTTCTGAAAAAATATTTTTTATGTGTCTTGAAATTACCGATTTGTCTCTTTGAAATAACTCACATAACTGACTCATATTAAGCCACACGGTATCTGTATCCATTGTAACTTCTATTTTTACTAATCCATCTTCCGTAACATACATTAGCACTCTATCATTCATGATTCTTCTCCTTCTTTTGTAAACTCTCCATTTTTACCTTATAAGCAATTAACCGTAATAAATACTCCGGCATCTGACGATTTCCCAGTTCCCAATCCTGCATCGTTCGATAGGGAATCCCAAAATATTGGGCAAATTCTTTTCTATTCATACCTGTTTCTTTTCTTATCTGTATTAATTGGTCTTTTATATCCATATTATCCATCTCCTTAATACGCAATGCGTATCCACGTTAGATAGGATAACATTCTTCTCATCAAAAATCAACTGATTATGTCAATTTAAAATGCGCATCCTGACATGCTATTGGTCGCAGTTCAGCCTTAAATTCAGGTTTGCGTGTCAAAGTGAGCCATGCACAGATGAGCTGAATTGGCTGCAGGAGCTTGCTCACAAGCAGACAAATTCGAGCGAATCTGTATACGGCGAACGCTGCGACAACGAGCAACGTAAGTTGCAAGTAGTCGACATGGCTCTATGTAGTTATATGCCCCACTTTTGTGGCTTTTTCGCGTATTAAGTGGGGCTTTATATAGCTATTTGCCCCACTTCTGAAGCCTTTTCACACATTAAGGGGGCTTTATATGGCTGCTATGCCCCACTTCTGAAGCCTTTTCACACATTAAGGGGGGGCTTTATATGGCTGCTATGCCCCACTTCTGAAGCCTTTTCGCATATTAAGTGGGGCTTTATGTAGCTGTTTGCCCCACTTCTAAATCCTTTTCACGCATTAAGGGGGGATTATGTAGCTGTTTGCCCCACTTCTAAAGCTTTTTTACACATTAAGGGGGCTTATGTGTCTACTATGCCCTGCTTTTGCGTTCTATTGTCACTCTTTTTTATTGCGCACCCTTTTAATTATTGAATATTCTATTTAAATTGTATAAAATAC